>DASTKE010000001.1:0-5701 GCA_035716105.1 Ktedonobacteraceae bacterium
CCGTACTCGACTGCCTGCTTGGCGTCGAGGTAGTAGTTACGATCGGAGTCCTGCATGATGCGCTCGACGGTCTGCCCGGTGTGCTTGGACAGGATGTCGTACAGGTTGCGGCGCAGGCGCAGGATTTCGCGAGCCGTGATCTCGATATCCGCCGCCTGACCTTCCGCGCCACCGAGTGGCTGGTGGATCAGCATGGTGGAGTTGGGAAGGCAGAAGCGCTTGCCCTTCTCACCGGCGGTCAGCAGGACAGCGCCCATGCTCATCGCCATGCCGAGGCAGGCGGTAGAGACATCCGGCTGCAGCCACTGCATGGTGTCGTAGATGGCGAGACCGGCATAAATGCTCCCACCGGGGGAGTTGATGTACAGGTTGATGTCCTTCGTCGCGTCCTCGCTCTGAAGATACAGCAACTGGGCCACCGTGATATTGGCAACCACGTCGTCAATCGGCGTGCCGATGAAGACGATGCGCTCCTTCAGCAAGCGCGAGAAGAGGTCCCAGGAGCGCTCGCCACGCGGGGTCGACTCGACGACGCCGGGAACGTGAATACCCCTCGGTTCGAGAACTTCTCGTGTCTCTTTAATCCATTTCGGATCTTTCGGGTTAAAAGCAGTCATTGTTGCTCCTTATGCATCTAAACGATTCATTTCTTAACTCATGCATTCCTCGCATACGAAATGTATCGTCAGCAAAATTAGAATGTGCAGAGGAATCCCGCCGGGCGGGATGTGTACGGTAATGATAGCACTTGTGAGCTATAAACGCAAGAAGCAAGAACCCCAATTGGCACTCAACCTTCATGATTGCCAAAATTCATACTGTGGTGGAACGAAACCTAATGGCAAAGCCAGAAAAAAGCGGCCCGGATATGTCATTCTGAGCGAAGCGAAGAATCTTTCGCGAGCAGCGGAGCAAGAGAGCGAGCCAGAGATTCTTCGCTTCGCTCAGAATGACATCCCAGAGGGTCTTTTTCATGGCACGCGCCTGGTACACCCCTGGGAACTTCTTCGGAAACCCGGTTGTAGCCCTCTATCGAGGCGGCTTCAGAGAGGTTTCCGAATAAGCTCTGGTGGGTGTCAGGGGCTGGCCGCACAACATCTGCTAGATATGTCCTGCTCCACCACAAACGCTGCACGTTTGCTCTAGAAAAATCAGGCCAAAATCGCAGTTGGCGCAGGTTTCCATATGCTCACCACCGTCGTCATCGTAGACAATGACCTCTCCGGTGCCGTTGCACCGTGGGCAGGCCCCGCTGACCGCGATCACGCCGTTGCCGCCGCATTTCTCGCATACCATGATCCAATCCTCCCTCAGCGCCGTGGATTGTGAGGGCGATAGTCCACGGCACCGTGCATGATGACTCTTGTGACCAGCGCGGTATCGGAGATGCGCGAGCGGATGCGCTCATCCAGGCTGGACAGGCCCGACTCGTTCGCGGTGATGACGGTTGGGAAACCCGAATTGTAGCGATAATTCAGCAGTTGGAAGAGCTTTTCATTGGCCCACGGCGAACTCTGATGCGCACCGAGGTCATCCAGCACGAGCACTTCCGATTCGCGCATCTTCGAGAAGCGCTGCTCGTATGCCTCCGTCGCGCCCGGTCCAAAGGTAGCGCGCAGGTGGGCCAGCAGGTCAGGCACGACGGTAAAAAGCACAACCGCGCCGTTGCTGAGCGCCCAGTTGGCGATAGCGGCTGCCAGGTGCGTTTTGCCGCAGCCATTGGGGCCGATCATCACCAGCCAGCCATTCGGATTTTGCGCGAATTGGTACGCCTCCTGGTACGCTTCCTGTACAGAAGGATGCGTGCCGCGAAGCGTGAAGTTCTTGAAGCCCTTGTTATGGAAGGCGCTCAGGTCGGAAAGCTCGATCAATTGCTGGCGGCGTTTCTCCTTGCGCTCCACTTCCTTGCACTCGCACGGAATGGGCTTACCAAAGTTGGGATGCCCAAAGGGTACGTCGACGCGCAGGTAGCCAGCCCCCTTACAGATGGGGCAAACGCCGCGCACGTTCGCAGGCGGTGGGAGAGCAGCCGCTGCATAGTTAGCCGCAGAAGCGCGAACCACGCGAGGAGGATGCACCAGGGCATCATCATCAGGCAGTTCCTGGTCGCGCTCCAGCCCTGACAATGCGCGTGGATCGAGCGGCTGTGTGCGGCGCTGCGAAATATAAGGTGAGCGCGGGTTGGATGGATTGCGCACCGGCACCTCCTGCGTGCGCGCTCGCGGTACAGGTGGCTGCTGCGGCGCTGGTGCTGCTTGTTGCTCCATCATTGGATACATATCCCGCAGGTTGTGTGTAGCACGGATAGCACGGGTATCGAGCATGTCGCGAGACTCACGAACGTAGGGCTGCGCATCTGGCGCTGGCGTATAGTCTTGTGACATGAAGACGTAATCACCGTCGGTTTTGGGACGCTGTCTGCTCTCTCTGTTTTCTCCGCTCTCTCGCTCTTGACGGCGATAGACCGTGACCTCCTGTTCGCCGCCTTCCCAGTCGCCGTACTCCATGCCAATGCTTTCGTCTTCATCGCCGTTCCAATCTTCCGCCACATCTCCAACTGAGCGCTGGTAGCTGTCGATGTGATGATAGCCGTTCATGGGCTTCGGTGTGGCAGCGCGATTGAGGGACGTTTCCCCGGCTGAACGAGTGCGCGGCGCATAGGGTGCTTCGTCGTGGAGGGGGCGCGGGCGAGCATAGCCTTGCCGTGCGGCAGGATTGAGCGCTGGCCGTTGTTCTCCACTCGGCGTCCGGCGCTCGCGGCTGGTGCCATCGCTGTATCCCGGCCTCTGTGAAGTGGGCAAGGGACGCTGATTAGAAGCCGCCGGCTGCTGGGGCTGCTGGCCAAGGCGGGCGCGCTGTTCGCGCAAAGGGTTGCGCGCTCCCATACCTGCTCCTGGCGCGTTTCCGGCCCGGTGATCTGTAGAACTGCCTTGCCCACTATATCCTGCCTGGGGATAGGCTGGCTGCGGGCGCGTATATGTTTCTGGCGGCTGTTCCTGCTCGTAAGCGGCGCGTTGTCTGGGAGGGTACTGGCGGCGCGAGGCCGTTCTTCCCATGATGTCATTCAGGCGTTCCATACTTGCCTGCCTTCCGTTTCCCACCGTCGTAAAATAGCACGGATGTACTTCCAATTGCGTTTATTATACATTACTGCCTCGCGAAACGCCGCCTCTACCCACTCTGCCGGATAATGGTCGGCGGCCTCTTTGAGTTCCTCGGCGATTAATGGTGAAAGAAGTCCAATATTTTGCTCATACAAGACGAATATATTGGGACGCTCTACCTGAACCTGCACCTTTTTTCGCGTCTCCTTGCGCGCCATCGGCTGCACCGTTGCAGCGCTCGGCCTGTTCTCTTCGCCGTCATTGGAAATTCCGGCGTTCTGGATGTTCTGGATATGCTCATCGTTCGGCTCCAGTCCATCTGCTATTTCCTGCTCGTCTCCGCGTGCCAGCATACGGACGGGAACCATCTCACCTCCCTGTAATTCGTGTACGACTTTACGGCTACGAGGTGTATTAAAGAAATACCACGCGATCACTTCCGCCTCGTGTTTCCCTTCGCTGACGAGGCGCAAGTTGATGCGCAGCAGGGTGCCGCGAGCAACGGCCTGCTCCAACCCCTGGCGCAGCCGCTCCTCTGCCGGGCGCGGGTCGCCCTGCCGCTTGAGGCTGCGCATGAGTGTGCGGTCGGCCAGCAATTCGCGGTCGCTGGCGCAGCGCGGGTTGCCCTGTTTCTGTGCCATCAGCCAGAAGAGGTGCAGCGTCACCTTCAGTTCGGCGCTGTCCTCGATCTCCGGCAGCAGCGCCGTGAAGAAAACTTCCGGCACCGGCACATAGGGGTTTTTCCCCGATGGAAATCCAGCAAAAGATGTCATAGCGATACGTCCACAGTATAGAATTATTCCGCGGGTGGATTGAGTTCCAGGTCGCGGAAGCGGGTCTGGCTGGCCTGAAAATAGAGACTGACTTCGCCAACCGGCCCATTACGATGTTTCGCCACAATAATGTCGGCAATATTCTTCCGTTCCGACTCCGGGTTATACACATCATCACGATAAATAAACATGACTACGTCCGAGTCCTGTTCAAGACTGTTATGTGCCAGAATGTCCCCTGCAACAAAGTTGTGCAGCCCCTCCACCGTCAGATCGTAGACCTCCGCCTCACCATCAGGTTCTATTGAGATAATCTCATCCCAATACACGTCGCTCCCAGCTAAATTTGCTAACTGTTCAGATTGAACGATTTGTGCCAGTCTTGTAGCACGTTCACGGCTCAAGTTTTGCTTGTAAAGACCTGTGCCACAGTAAGCATTCCCTAAAGCCGCCTGCATTTTGCGTGTCGTTATTCCTGTCGTTTGCATAGCAGGAATCGCGAGACTTCTCCAAACCTCACGTGGTAATACATCACGGTTGGTATTGGCTGGACGCTGAACAAGATAATCTATGATTGCATCCTGACTCATGGTTTTTTTCTGTCCGAGTGCGCCCACTTGATGAAAAAAACGCTCTATATCTTGTTTACCACTCACGCTAACATGATGCTGGTCACGTCCCTTGCCATTTTGTATCCAAGTTGAGATGGTAGCATTGATACCAAGACGCAGAAGTAGTGACTGAACATCGCATACTAATTTATTGCTGCTTGAAGCATAATAAATATTGGCATAATGTCTTTTGCCGATGCTCAGGTTGATAGAGCCATCGGTCGACCAGAGGTGGCGGAGGAAGCGCGCTATTCCTGTCGCTGGTTGGGCAAAAACCTGCTCTGGCACGTATTTTTCATATGAGCGGAGGCCGAAAATACCTATATTATCCAGCCATTTGACAACCGGGTTGCGTACTCCGTGTGTGAGATGATAGCTTGGTGGAAGATATACTTGATACCATCCTCCTTTGCCGTTTTTCCTTTCCTCCCAGTTAATACGTGGTTTTACCGCGTCACCAAAGACAGTCTTTGCCAGATTCGCTACGGTTTCGGCAAGGTCATATTCGTGCGTTGTGTATTGAATGGCATGGCGAGGGAGTGTGCATCCATCACCAATAAGATGCCCAAGCAAGGCGAGTTCTTCGCCGCTCATCGTGGCCTCTGTGGGGCCAGGAAGACAGCGAGGTAAGGCTATACGTTCATCTGATGAAAGCTCGTCGAGTCTTTTCCAACCCTGTATGGTCAAGAATTGGTGGTTTCCGGTAGCACGGATGGTGCGCCCCAGACGTGTTGTCAGGCGATATACTGGTTTATGGCCGGTGGCGAAAGCGTTTGTCACCATACGCGGTTCCAGTTTCCACGTTTCTGTATTGAGGGCCAGCACCTGAAAGCCACTCTGACCCACTAACTGCTCAATTGGGCGGTAGATGCCTTTGTCGGGCAGGTACACGGGTGTATCTCCCGTCAGGCAGCCACTTTCACGAAGATCTGACAGTTGCGGTACCTTCGATTGTCGACTCTCCACGGCACGCGAGAGCTGGGCGAGGGCCAGGACAGGCACGTTCAGTTCGCGAGCCAGCGCCTTCAGGCTGCGGCTGACTTCGGAAATTTCCTGGACGCGGTTCTCGTTGCGCTTGTTGCCGATGGTGGCCTGCATAAGCTGGAGGTAGTCGACGATGATGAGATCGATGCCGTATTGGGCGTGCAGGCGGCGCGCCTTGCTGCGCATCTCGACGGTGGAGATGCCAGCGGTATCGTCGATCCAGATGTTT
>DASTKE010000002.1:0-2485 GCA_035716105.1 Ktedonobacteraceae bacterium
GGCGGGTGCTGGCCTTCTCCTTGAGCTAATCTATTTCATCAATGTTGAGTCGCTGGTAGAGCACGTAGGAGTAGGCGGTAGTCGCGACCACCACAACCGCCAGAATGCCGATAATGCCCCAGAGCCGCAATTGAGGAACGAAGCTCAGGAGCACACCACACAGCCCACCCGCGACCATCAGCCAGCCGCCAACACGGTGTGTCCTTTCCCATACCGTCTCGCTCGCCAGTGTCCACGGTGTGCGAAAGCCAGCCCAGAAGTTGCGGCGCAGCTTGCCCATGTAGTTTCCCAGGAACACGAGCAGGACGGACAGTCCCAGGCTGATGACAAAGGTGATATCGATTACCATTCCTAAAGCAATGGCCGTGACCGCGAGTTGCGTAATCAAGAGGAACAGCAGCACACCGACAATAATGAGATTCACTACCTCCCATGTAGCGCGCTGGCTCTGCCGACTCTGCTGACCCAGGCGGGGACTGGCGTGCATAAGCACCCGTATCAGTATGTATATGCCGATGCTGATAGCAGGCAGCAAGATGGCGTTGGCAAGTTTAGGCAGGTAGCCATTTATTTCCCCTGCCGCGTTCCAGTGCGACGGCACCTGGTCTGGAAGAAATGGATAGGTAATCAGCGAAACGAGTATCTGTAGTGCAATGATGAGCCATGCGACAAGAGTCGCGCCGGAATAGGATCGACGTTCTGGCGTGATCTTGCCGGCTCCGCTCTCTATAGGGTCCATATATGCCTCCGTGAATGATTACGCTTCAGTAGCGCTATCATGATCGTGCTCTCCATTGGGTTCCAGCGAAGCATCACCCTCGTCCTCAACCGCTTTTTCGTGTCCATCTTCGCCGGGAGCCTCGTCCAGGCCACCGAGCCAGCCAAGAATTTCGGTCAGTAAATCCTGAAAGACGGTTGTATTGAGCGAATAGACCTGGTATTGCCCGCGCCGCTCCACACGTACCAGATCGGCCATTTTCAGCACCGTCAGATGATGCGAAAGCGCGGTTCGCCCGGCATGTGCATATTCGGCAAGCTCGCCCGCCGTGCGCTCTCCACCGCGCAGGTACTTCAAAATGCGCCGCCGGGTGGGATCAGCGATAGCCTTATACGCCTCTTGCATACTGCTGCTCAACGATTTTCCTTTACAGTGAACGGGCCAGAAAACCCCATCTTTTAAGATGGAGCACTCCCCTGCCGCTTGATCCAGTTCCCAATATCGTTCACCACCTCTTCAGCTACATGACCAGCCACAGCGTAGGTGGCGGGAGTCGCCTTTTGCCCACCTTCGACGGGCATAAAGAGGTGACTGAGGCCAGGATACAGAATAAATTGCACGTCGCTGCGCCCACTTAGGGCATCCTGCCAGATCTGGAAATCCTCTCGCGTGACCTGGTAGTCACTCCCGCCCAGCAGGAAAAGCATCGGCTGTTTGAGCGTTTGCACTACTTTTTCCGGCTGATAGGCGTTCAAGTCGATCCAGTAGGCAGCTGGAACGTTCAGCGGCAAGTCGGCATCTCTGGCAACCGGCAAGCGGTTAGCATCTTTGACCAGCTCCACCTGTTGTTTGAGGACCGCGAGCTGCTGCTGCCGTACCGCAGGATCAGGTATGCTCAGCGAAAGCACATAGGTCATCTGATCCAGGATCACATCCTCCAATGGTCGCGCGGAACCTGCCAGGATAATCAGGCCGCGAATCTGTGGGTCGGCAGCGCCAAGACGTGGTGCCAGGTAGCCGCCCAGACTATGCCCCAGTACGAAGATCTGCTGCGCGTCTATCTCTGGTCGGCTGCGCAAGAGGGCCAGCGCTTCCAGTGCATCGTCAATGACCTCCTCCTTGACGGTAAGGCTGTCCCTCTCCCTGTTCAATTGAGCGCCATAGACCTTTGTGCGTTTATCGTAGCGCAGCACAGTGATGCCCTGCGAGGCCAGTCCCCAGGCCAGATCGCGGAACGGCTTGTTGGGCGGGATCGTCTCGTCGCGGTCATTTGGTCCCGAGCCATGCACCAGCAGCACCGCCGCAAATGGTCCGTCGCCATGTGGAAGGCTCAATGTACCTGGCAGCACCCATTTTCCGTGTCCTATCTGCACATCCTGTTCGTGAAAACGCTCAGGCTGCGCATATGGTGGAGGCCCGTAGGTCGCGTTCGCCTGCTGCTCGACGGTTCCCACAGGCGTCACTGTTAAACCGATGATCTCGTCCGCGTCATTCAGGACAATGTTCACATCGAGGCGCGTTCGCTCAAAGACGCAGGTGACTACCTGCACCAGACCCTGTGATGTCTGTACAACGGATGTTTGTCCCTGTTCCTGAAACGCTCCATACTGCTGTTCAAGTCCCTGCCAGGTGGCCTGGATAGTTCCAGCAGGGATGAAAGGTTTGATGCGCTCCGCCAGCCGTTGCTCCACGGCGGCAAAATCACCGTGGGCTATCTCTGTGACGATTTGTTGTGCTATATCCATCATATTTCCGTTCTAGTTAGAA
>DASTKE010000003.1:0-16174 GCA_035716105.1 Ktedonobacteraceae bacterium
CTGTTCGCAGATGTGCTCGCGCCCCTTGCTCTTGACGAGCAAAGTGCGCCTCAAATTGACAGGAACTGGAAAAGTGTGCGTCTTTGTGGGAACGCTTCCAGTTGCTGTTCTGCTTTCCACTCTTCAATTGTTAAGGTCCCCAATCATGAAGGCGACTCTCAGGTCTTCACTATTTACAGTATACTCCATGACCAAAGCTCTTCAGGCTTGAGCGTGTATTACGCTCATTCCCTTCAGTAGGTGAAGTATCTCATATTTGTTGCTCTTTGTCAAGAGGTTTTTTAGCTCTTTTTCAAAGTCCACAGAAATTCGTTTTTTTCGCTGCTCTCTTGCTTACGCAGGCAATAAAAACCTGGCCCCGACCTGCTTTCCCGAAAAAGGGGCAAGCAAACCCTGGGTGGGTGTTTGTTACTCTGGGAGAGAACTCCTGCGGAGCCACATTAACGTGGCACAGAAACGTGAGAACACCAAACGACAGGAGCACCCAGTTTTCACCAGGTGATTGCCTTTTTTGGTGGCTCAGGCATTCTCTCACAAGTGAGCTCCGTTGTCAAGGTTTTTTTTGTGAGTTTTCTGCGCTTGCGCAAAAACGTGTGATAATATGGATAGAGCGAGCTAATCAGGCATATCTCGAGAGGCTTGCCACTGGAGGCGCTTCTGCTGCACGTCGGCAAAATCCTCATTGATATCCCTGTCATGTGCGGCGATGCGGTCGCGTAGCCGGGCAAGGCAGGCCATATACGCATCAAGCCAGTAAGTCAGCGCCTCGCTGTTGGTCAAGCAAATATCGCGGTACATTTCTGGATTGCCGGCGGCGAGGCGCGTCATATCGCGGAAGCCACCCGCCGCCAGCAGAGAGGCATCGCCCCAGGCTGGGCCGTTAGAAACCGTCTCCATCAATGCAATGGACGCTACAAAAGGCAAGTGGCTCACACTGGCTACCTGCCCATCGTGTTCGGCAGGCTCCAGAAAACGCACCCGCGCTCCAAGCAATTCAACGAGAGAGGAGACTTTACTGATCGCCACAGAGCGCGTGCGCGCTGTCGGCGTGAGACAATAAATACGGTTGAGGAACAGAGAAGCATCGGCAGCCTCCACGCCGCTCAACTCTTTACCGGTCATCGGGTGGCCACCGATAAAGGAAACTGAGGTTGGCAAAAACTCTTCAGCCCAGCTAATCACCTGCACCTTCGTACTGGCTACATCGGTCACTACCGCGCCGGGCGAAACATGCGGCGCGATATCTTGCAGCAGTGTCCGCATCGCGCCAACGGGAGTAGCCAGAATGATGAGTTCCGCACCTCGCACGGCGTCGGCAATACTGGCATATGGCTGATCTACGGCACCGATTTTACGCGCACGATCACAGATACCCTTCCCCAGATCATAACCGCTGATCTCCCGCGCTCCCTTTGCCTTATGTAGTGCCAGGCCAATGGAGCCGCCGATAAGCCCCAGGCCAATGATTGCTACGCGGTTAAACATAAAGCTTACTCCTTAAAAATAGACCAGGGCTTCAAGCCATGCTGCACTGCCGGGGCCAAGCGCTTCCGTCAGTATGGTAGTCACTTCATCGCTGAGGAGGACAGAGCGGTCGGTACGATAGAGGGTCAGAAAGCGGGGGAGCACCTGGGGACCATAGTTTGCCAGCAGATCGGCGGCGAACTGCTCAAGCAGCAGTTCGTACATCAAGTAGTCTTCCGGCGTGGTATCTTCATACCAGTCGAAGCCGCGCACAGTCACCGGCGTTTTTCCATCAGGCTCCGGTTCAAAAATCGCTGCATACAGTTCGCGTAAATCCTGGTTGACCATCCCCTGGTGTCCGCTGATCTGTTGAGAAAGCCAGAGTGCGGCAAATTTCAACTGCCATTCGTCGGCCCATAACGGATATTCCTCTGGCCAGGGACGCGGATCGTCTTCCAGAAAGGCCAGCACCAACTCATGGAAGAGAAAAAAGGCCCGTTTCTCCTGTGTCTGCTCGCCGAAGATGGGATCAAGTTCCAGAGGGATCACCAGACAGGGCGGATTCGTGGTATCCGTCCAGTAGGCATTGGGCTTGCCCGGTTCCTCCGATTCCTCTCGCGGTGCCAGTTCCCAGTCGTCTGGCGCAACCAGCAACATATCTATGGGCGGCATCGGCTGTCCAAGCAGGGTTGCGAACTGCTTGCCTGCCTGTTCAATGGTCTGAAACACCCAGCGAGCCTGCTCTTGCTGACCCGCTGGATAGTAAACCGTTAAAGGCTCCGCTAATGTCTCATAGCGCTCATAAGGAAAAGGGAGTTGCTCCCTCATGCCAGTTTTTCGCTTTCTTGTTTTTCCTGACCTTCCTCAAGCATCAGGGGTTTATCCATAGAATCGAGGGTATACTGGCGTAGTTGTTCCGGTGATTGCTCTTTACGGAAACGACGATAGAAATCCACGTACATCTTACGCAGGTGATTCGGGTCAATCCGTTTCCCGTCTTCATAGTATTCAAGCGCAACCTCGCCAATCGACCAGGTAGCAGCACCGGCAATCGCCCCGGCGAGAAAATCGCCGCCGAAGGGAACAGCTTTCGCCGCCTGCTCCGCCAGGTAGCGCAGACCGATCCCACCCGCCATTGTCGCGACGAGTTCACGGGCATGACTGCGCCCATCGGGAGAGTTCAACGGCTCGCCATACAACGCGGCGATGCGCAAAACCAGGCGAATCTGCGTTCCAAGCAGAATAGGAATATCGACGAGAGGAATAGGCTCCAGGCCCGCCGCCAGGCTGACCAGCGTCGCGTTACGGATGATGCGCTGAGCAGCAGTGCGCCGGAAGCGCGGTAACTCGTAGCCAATCACCAGGGCAGCCTCCGGGCTGGCATCGATCATCGACGGAATCAGTTCATCAACGATATTTTTCCCGGTGCGGGCAGAGATAGGAATAATACCCGGTACGCCCAGCAGCACCGCTATCTCTGTCGCAATCTGGTCGCCACTCTCGCCGCCCTTCAGTTCATCAATCTTATTCACGGCAATAATGGTCGGCTTCTTGATCTTCTTGATGGTTTCATACAGTTCGCGGTCTTCACCGGTCAGACCTTTCGTTGCGTCGATCAGGAAGACGATGACGCTGGCCTGATCCATACCGCTCTCCATGACATTTGGCAAATGACCGGGGGTATCGACGAGGGTAAACGGGCCGAAATCGGTGCGTACCAGCGTTTTCGTCGTGCCAGCCTGGGCCGAAACAGGAGAGAGTTGCTCGCCCTTCATCGTATTGAAAAGCGTACTTTTCCCCGTATTGGGCTGCCCAACAATGACAACAGTATCGTGCAACTCGTGCAAAACCTCTTCCTGCGCCTGTTTCCAGTTTACCGCCTTCATGAAATTCTGCACCATCGTGATATTGGCGGGTAAATTCTTGAGCGCGCTGATGCCAAGGTCACGCATATTCTTGGGGCGCGTGCTTTTCCGTATAGCACTTTTGGCAAGGTCCTTCATCAAGTCTTTTTTCTTCTGATCTTCGTTCTGATTAGCCACGCTCTCGGTCCCTCCCTGTACAACAATAATAGAAGCTCGCTCGCAGGCCACGCGAACCGCAATGAAGCGAACTGATTACATTATAGCCGCCTTTACCCGTCCTGAGCAAGCATTACAATAGCAATGATTCCAACAACAGCACAATTCATTCAACCATCATGGGCGCTATGAATTGTGCGCTCCTACGTGTTTACACTGCCTCATGCCGCAAAGCCTCTGCTTTCAAGCAGGGGATGGAAAGGCACGCTTGGCTTGCTCTCCTCTTGCCACCAAACGCAAGGCCAGTTTGATTGCCGCACTGTCAGATGGACACCCATAGAGTTCTCGAATACGAGCAATGGCTTCTCGATCTGCCTGCTCAAGCCGTATCGTTGTGGCATTCGCTTGTTTCTTTCTCATATTTCCAGTATAACCGCTTGACAGGTGAGATGTCAATATGCTATATTCTCTCGGAGAACATTTGACAACTGAATCCTGTTTGCGTTTTCCTTTGGAAAACGCTCCTTTGGGAGGCACGCCGGGGGCGTGAGACGCAAGCACGAACGTAGACGTGTCAAAGGACTTCAGAGCTTGTAGCGTAACATCTCGTAAGAGAGCGCATACCCTCCTCACGGACGGTGACAAGCTCTGGTCAGAGAACCGCAAAACTCTCTGCCGTACCGTGGGGCACACGGGAACGGGTCTCTCGCAAGAGGGGCGAACGCTTCTGGACAGATGACCGCTACTGCTTGTCTTGTGAGAGGCAAGTGGCAAGTTAACTGGTTGAAGGAAGAACCCCCGTCCTTTTAAGGCGGGAAATGTCAGATCTATTACGCAGGGTAAAGAAGAAGGTTAGAGAAAAGCTCTGCTCGGCAACGATTTTGTCGCTGAGCAGAGCTTTTCTCTAACTTGTTTGTTCGTACCTACTCTGCGTGGATACGCGGGTCAATCATGGCATAGGTGAGGTCTGTGAGAGCATTGAAAAGCACAACCATCGCGGCAGTGAGCACGGTGGTTGCCTGGATAATGGGATAATCACGCTGCGCGATGGCATCAAGCGTGATGGAGCTGACACCGGGGATATTGAAAAACTGCTCGGTGATGAAAACGCCCGTCACGATGAAGGCCAGAGAGGGGCCAATCACCGTAATCAGTGGAATAGCAGCATTGCGCAAGGTGTGGCGGAAAATAACCACGCGCTCGATCAGTCCCTTAGCGCGTGCAGTGCGCACATAGTCTTGTCCCAGCACTTCCAGCACTGTCGTCTTCGTCAAACGAGCGAAGTACCCGACGCCCGTCGTTCCAGTGATGAGCACCGGCCCGATGCGCGACTGCCAGGTATCCCATCCAGCAACGGGAAGGTACGGCAAGCCCTGGTTGTAGAGCCAGACCATAAAGATCTGAAAGAAGACGATGAAGACAATATCTGGAATCGAGTAGAGCAGCAGCATCGTCGAACTGACGGTCGTGTCAACATACGTGTTGGAGCGCAGGGCGGCAATGATCCCGGCAGGAATGCCGATAATCAAGGTTACGGCAAATGACTCCAGCCCTAACTCAACAGAAAAGGGCAAACCCTCCTTCAGCACATCCCACGCCTCGCGTCCCTGATAGTGGAACGAAAGGCCAAAGGTGCCATGCAAGACATTCGCCACAAAGTTCAGATACTGTTGCCACCACGGCAGGTCAAGTCCATAGGTATGTCTCAGAGCGGCATAGAGCGCCGGGTTAAAATGATCCCCCATCATCACGCGAATCGGGTCTCCAGGCGCGAAATATCCCAGAATGAACGTGATAAATGTGACACAAAGCAACACAAAAACCAGCCCGATAGCGCGGCTCAATAAAAAACGCAGCACGTTGGCACCTCATGAAAGAAGTTGAAAAAGTTTTCATAAACGAGCATGTAAGCTGAGCAGAGTGTAGCACAAGCGACGCACTCCTGACAAGGATTGCTGCAAACAACATTCATCATCTGTCAAAGTTGGCAGGATGTATTACAATCTATTCAGGATAATCTCTGCTTTCATAGTATCGCAGGATATCTATTTCCAACAAAAGCAAACAGGAGGAGTACCGATACAATGAATGAGAGCCAGGCGACGATTGCGGAATCTGAACAGCGAGAGGAGTCACAGACATACGCGAACTACGGCAGCATTATTACGGGCGATGATCGCAGGTGGGAGTACGGCGGCTTTGCTTTGCCCGATGGCACCTTCTGGCGCTATCGCGAACCCGATGCCGCCGTCATAGTCGAGGGCCAGCACCTGCGCGTGCGCGTAGAAAAATTGACACGTGGGAACGACCGCGTGCAGATACTCGACAATGCCAAGAACATGTTCTTCTCCACACAGAAATTTATTCCGCCCGATGACGGCGAAATATCCTTCGAGTGGGATATGAGTGCTCGCTGCACCGGCACGCGCCCGCACGACCTCTACGATGGGTTTGTCTCGGTCAACCTGCTGGACTTCAGCACCGGTATGGCGCTCGACTTTTTCACCTGCAATGATGAGATCGCCAGCGTGTACGCTCGCCTGCCGTTCCCAGGCGTTCCCGCACCCAGCGATCCAGAGAACGCGGTGAAGCCCAAATACTTCTGCCATTTCAACGAGTTGTCCATTGAGACCGCGCCTGGGCAGACGCACCGTTACCGCATCAGCTACCACAAAAGCAAAGACGAACTCAGCTTCTTCGTGGATGGGCAGGTGGTTACACACTATACAGAAGTCCCCAGCAAAATCAACTGGCTGCTCATCGCGCTTGGCCTGATGACGGAAAAGAGCATCGAGCAGGGCAAAAGCATCTCCGTCCACGGTCAGGGCCTGACAGGCGAATGGGGACCATTTACGATCACGGTACGCAAGGACAAATAAGTTAGTCGAGTAGGGATTGCGAAAGGGGTGATTGTGTAGGCTGTCCTGCACAATCACCCCTTTCGCAAATCATACACTACCAACCCCGCTATTCCCTTGACAGCTCAACAATTTTCTGAAATAATTATGGTAACAATGCTTTATTATATGAAGTTTTAGCTCTATCAAGGTACGAGGCATTATGATGCATAATATTCCGTTACCCAGTGAAAGCGTTCACGATTACCGCGCAGGCTACTCGCAAGTGATGTGGTTTGCCGAGCAGGCCCGGCATCGTGGCTGGTTCATGTCCGACCGGCAACTGATACACGAGATCATGCAGCGCGAACGCGCCGCCGAGATCCGCGAACAAAGCTCGCTGCCGATGATCGGCCCTAACGTGCATTCCGCCGCCTGGAATCGTGGTCAGGCTGACGCCCTGCGCACCATCCTGCGCTTGCAGTACGAGAGAAGCTAACCTCAGCTAAATAGCTGATAACGGCGGCGTGACGAACGCAAGGCCGGTGGTGGAGAACAGCCAGCATAGCTGTTCTCCACCACCGGCCTTGCATTCGTTACGCCGCCAGATAACACCATGCTTGACCCGACGTTCGTTTTCTGTCATAATCCCAGGCATGCAATCATAACTCATCGATCTGTTCTCGCTTTATTCGAGCAATATCTATAACATCTATCGTGTTTCTCTGGGGGAAAGGGTATGCACATATGGCTCAAATTATCACCGTGATCAACTTCAAGGGGGGCGTGGGGAAAACAACGTGTGCTGTTGAGATTGCTGTCTCGCTCGCGAGGCACTACGGACGAAGAACGCTGCTGGTCGACCTCGATCCGCAGGCGAGCGCAACGTTCTATGTCATGGAGCAAGACCACTGGAAGTGGTGGAGAAGCGCACGAGGCACAACGTACAACTTATTTGAACATACCGGCGGCGACTTTCCCGTCCGCAATGCGATTGTCCCTGACGTACTGCAAGAAAAATCTACTGTGCTCGGCTTTGATCTGCTGCCATCGAACCCTGATCTCGTCGACGTTGATCTGCGCTTGACCGATTTCGTCGGTCACACGATTTTGCAGCGCTACTTCGATCAGATCAGCCACGAGTACGATTACATTATTTGCGATTGTCCTCCAAATTTTAATCCTGTTACCAAGAACAGCCTGTGGGCCAGCAGCGCCTATGTCGTCCCCACAGTACCCGATTTTCTCTCCACCTACGGCATCGGTTTGCTGCAACGGTCGGTACAGAAGCTGTTCTTCACCGGACGCCAGAGCGCGCACTTTACCGGTGCCGTGCTGGGAGGCATTTTGCTGACGCGCATCAAGACCAATGTCCGCCTGCACGCCGCGTATTGCGAGCAGGTACGGGCTGATTATCCCGGCAAAGTCTTCAAGCATACGATCAGCGATAGCATTGTCGTTGCCGCTGCCGCCGATAATCGCAAGCCGATTAGCTCCCTCATGTTCCCCAATGAGCGGGAACGCGAGCTACAACACCAGTACCGGGAGCTAACGGGCGAATTTATCTCACGCATTTACCATCTCCGTGCGCTCAAGACACGAGATGAAGTTCTGGAAAAAGAAGTCATGGAGTAAAAACAGATGACAACACGCATAACCGTAGACCAGTTGGAACGAATGAAGGTTCACGATGTGGCTGATTTGCTTGCCAACGTCGTGCTGCTCCTGAAACGTATGCCCAACGTCGAATGTCGAGAGCTTTTACAAACGCTTCCCGATGAGATACACTTACAGCAGGAATATCGCCCTGAGCAACTCTCTTCTACGAAAATGTGGAACGAGCAGGATTTGAAGGACAAAAAGGTTGCTGATCTGAAGAAGATCGCCGATGACTTGCATATCCCGTATCCCTCTCGAATCAAAAAGGACGAACTGGCGGTAAAAATTCTGGCGAGGTCTGCAAGGGCAGATAGCGGCAGAAGCGAACAGTACGCCATTCAGGAGTTGTAACGACTAGAAACGATGGAAATGATGGAATCTTCATCGCTAAACGCGGAGAATACAGAGAATAAGGGACTCACGCCCGGCTCGCCGGAGCAGGTGCAGGCGATTATCGCGGAATTGCGCCGGTTGTATCCTGATGCAAAATGTTCACTGGACTTTTCCACGCCGCTTGAGTTGCTGGTGGCAACGCAGCTTTCGGCGCAGTGTACAGATGAGCGCGTCAATATTGTCACAGTCGACCTCTTCCGCAAGTATCGTAGTGCGGAAGATTACGCGACCGTGAGCCAGGAAGAGCTTGAGCAGGATATTAAATCCACCGGATTCTACCGCAACAAGGCCAAAAATATTCGCGCCGCCACCCAGCTCATACTCACCAACTTCGGTGGCGAGGTGCCGCGTACAATGAAAGAGCTACTGGCATTACCGGGAGTTGCACGCAAAACGGCCAACGTGGTGCTGGGCAACGCCTTTGGCATCATCGAGGGCTTTGTCGTCGACACGCACATCGGGCGGCTGTCCCGACGCCTGGGCTGGACAACCAACGAAGACCCGGTCAAGGTGGAGCAGGATTTGATGAAGATCGTTCCTCGCGAGGATTGGCTCGACCTCTCCCATATGCTGATCTATCATGGTCGCGCCATCTGTCATGCCCGCAACCCGCTATGTGAACGTTGTACGCTGGTCAATCTCTGTCCTTCGGCGTTTCTGGCAAAGAAGTAATTTCCTGGGACGCGGGCGTTGCATCGGTCGCATATGCGCCGCGCACCTCCGGGGGCAACAGAGCAGCTATGTGCTGCATGATCTCCCGCGTGATAGCTCGCAAAGCCGCCTTGCGAGAAATATGCGCTGGTAATTGCGGAGTAAACGGTTCGCCAATCTCGATGCGAACCTGGGGCCGCTGGAAGCGGAACGAGCGCAACACGCGCCGGGTTCCTGTGTGGGCAATGGGCAATACGGTGGCCCTGGAGTGCAGCGCAAGCATCGCGGCACCCGTGCGCGCAGGAAGCATTTGCTCCTGCCTCTCAACAGTCCCCTCAGGGAAAATCATCACGGCGCGCCCCTGTCGCAGGTAGGCCAGCGCTCTTTCCAGCGCGGCACGGTCGCTCTGCCCACGCTTCACCGGAATCTGGCCCGTCAGTTGGCAGAGACCGCCCACAAAAGGCCAGCGGAAAATTTCTTGCTTGGTGAAGAACCAGACGCGCCGCCGCAAGACCACACCGAGCAGCAGCGGATCATACCAGCTCAGATGGTTGACGACAACCAGCAATGAGCCTGTCCTGGGAACGTGCTGGCGACCACTGACCCGGTACCGGCACACCAGATGAGTCAGGCACCATAAGATGGCTCGCATCAAACCGTAGGCCATATCGCCAATTGTCACGGGTGCTCCCTCTTTAATGGATGTTGCTGATTCCTGCTTACTGCGGCTAGATGCGCACACGTAATGCGCCTGGTAAGATAGCCCCCTCGAAGAGCGTTCCCTGCGAGGTTTCGCCATCTAATTGCACATTCACCGGCTTCTGGCTCTCGATACGCACCGTTCTGGGCCGGTAAAACGTCACCTCCGGCAGTTGTTCGTGCTCGCCCTTTTGCACGACCGGTAATAATTGGAGCGCACGCGGCAAGGGCGTATAGCTGATGGTACACATATCAAACAGCCCATCGGCGTAGTCCGCTTTAGGATTGATGCGAAAGCCCGCGCCATAGGTTGGCCCAATCGTTATAGCAGCCAGTACATAGCGTCTGGCCTCTGGACTCACCTCTTCGCCATCAACCGTAATACTGAGCCAGGGACAGCGATGGTAGCCGAAGAGCAGTTGCTTGACGGTGGTGCTGTAGTAGAGGGTCGCGCCCTTCATGAGAGGAATTTTCTTCATCCAGTTGGCGGCAACCGCGATATCGGCATCAATGCCCACACTGAAAGAGTTGGTAAAGTAGGTTCCGTTCATCATACCCGCGTCGATATTGATGAGTTTGCCGTTGAATGCAATCGCCAGCGCGGCGTTGGGATCGTGCGGCAATTTGAGCGTGTTCCAGGCATAGTCGTTGCCGGAACCGGCTCCGACGATACCCAGCGGCACACGGCTGCCAGAAGCCAGAATGCCGTTGGCTACCTCGTGTACAGAGCCATCGCCGCCAACGACGATGATAGGGCGTCCATCCCTGGCGGCAAGCATTGCCAACTCACGCGCCTCGCCCTTGCGTTTCGTCTCTACATACTCGGCCTCTGCATGTTTGGTATGACTGCGCACCAACGCACGATGCAGCGCCATATTGCCCCGATTGGCGGCTGGATTAAGGATAACAATGGGATTACCGAAGGATTCCGAGGTTTCCATAGGGCCACCTCCTTTGAAGGGGAACACATTTTATGGAATTGTACCACCTTCCCATCATCTCTACAATATTTTTACAACAAAACCGCACGTAGGTGCCGATTCATCGGCGGTGTGCGCGATCAATCGGCACCTACGGTTTGGTCAACTTAACGGCGCAGCATTACGGTGCGCAGTACGAGGATGAGCAAGCCGATTACACTGATGCCTGCCAGAACAAACCAGGCCGTTGGTGGGCCTCCGACAGCCGCACCCAGAATGGGGCCGAAGAAGGTACCGGCAGCGTAGCCCGCGAAGAGCAGGCCAAAGGCAGAATTGGGCGCGTCTGGCGCGCTTCCTGCCGCCAGGCGCGAGAGCACGCCTGCCCCACCACCAAAACCCAGACCAGCGATCAGCGCCGCCAGCAGAATGACAAAGCCATTTACAGGATTGAGCAGCAAGACGGCGGAGAGCAGAACAGCGGCAAAAATACTGGCAAAAACCCGGTTGATGCCGAAACGGTCGGAAGCAGCCCCGCCAGAAAGACGCCCCAATGCGCTGCCAAGCGCTGCACCTGAAACAGAGAGCGTGGCAATCCAGAGGGCAAAATGCAGGCCGCGTGCATAATTTGATAGCACGACAAAGGCGTATGCCCCCAGCGGAGCGGTAGTGATTTCGAGCAGCAAAGCAGTCCAGATGGGTTTGCGCAACAACAGTTGGAGCGGCGAGGCTCCCCTGGTCGCCCGCGTATGCTCCCTGTATCGAGGACGCGGAATGGGCGGTATGAACAGCAAAGCCGCCGCAGCCAGCACCGCCATACAACTCCCAAGCAACCGCAGGGCATTGATCCAGCCAAAGGCGGCGGCGAGTTGGCTGACGACAGGCACAAGGATTACGGCGGCAAAGGCATAACTGCCCGTCAGTGCGCCGCCAATGGTGCCGATGCGCCGTGGCAAAACGGAAGCGCCAGCCGCCAGCAACCCTGCCAGTACAATGGCCCCGCCGATGCCAAGCGCCAGGAATGAGTAGAAAGTGAAAAAGGTGAACCCGCTGGGAAAGAGGAAGGCGATGGCATAGCCCAGGCTCAGCAGGCCCAGCGCGATCCAGCAGAGCAGGCGCGGAGGATAGCGGTCTGCCAGCCAGCCTCCAATAATCATACCTGTTCCGTAGCCAGACGAGACGCCTGAGAAAACGGCGCTAATGACCAGCGGAGACCAGTGGTCTTGCGCACGCACGTAGGGAACGACTGCTCCCCAGGTATAGGAAACGCCGAAGGCGAATTGCACGATGAGAGCCGGAATGACAACGCGCAGGGGCGAAACTGGCATATGGGATTGGGAAATAGAAGAGAATTCTTCCTCTTCTACATCCATCAGGATGCGCTCCTGTGTGCGCTGGAGGCGACACGGGAGTATGCATGTCCAGCCATAGATAGCCTCTTACGCTTATGCGCTTTTTTGTTCCGTGGGCGAATAGAGTTGGTCACTCTTCGCGGCCATAACAAAGTCGTTGCGATGCAGCCCTTTGATTTTGTGCGTCCACCAGGTAACGGTCACTTTGCCCCACTCGGTCAGCAAAGCCGGATGGTGGCCCTCTTCTTCGGCCAGTTGACCTACCTTATTGGTAAAAGCAAGCGCATCGACGAACGTGGGAAAGGTATAGACCCGCTCCAGGCGATTGATGCCATCGCGCTCTACCACGTGCCAATCAGGAACTTGCGGCAGAAATACCGCCATCTCTTCTTCCGTTACAGTCGGCTCCCCTTTACGGCACGCAACACATTTCATCGAACGTAAATTATCCATGAATCTCTCCTGTCCTTCAAATAGATGTAGAGAACATAGCTACTGCATTGTATCACAGGCACAAGGAAGCATTCTTGCTACTATTCAGAGTGATTTCTAGCCTTTATGTTCGTTCGTATAATTGATGAGTCTATCTTCTGGCTACCTATGTTCGCACCCTACAACAATTGCGCCATTATTTTTCTTTAGAGGAGACATTAGCTATGCGATCAATCATTCGGCTTTCCTATGCATTTGCTCGTCTGCTGATATTTCTACTGGCAACGCACGTGGGACGCATTATTGCAGGCTCGGCCTTGATTGTGGCTGGCGCTATTTTTGGCTTGACCTCGCATATGGTGGTCTACCAGCAAGCGCCACAGGGAAGCTACCAGGTCGTCACCCTGTATGATGGTGCCTACTACCTTCAACAAAATGGCAGTTCAACCTACTATCTCGTCAATATAGAGGGCTTCACGCCCTCCATTCAGGATGGGACGTTTAATCTTGATAGCAGCAACTATCTCAGTTCGCTGGCCTATAAAAGCGACTCTGCGACGAATGTCAGCATCACATTAGATGATGGTTCGCACGCATCGGGTACCGGCTATACGGTCGTTCAATTCACATTTGCTGGCACGGGTGGACAGGCAACACAAGCGTTCACAGCGACAGAATATAGCCAGCATCCGCACGGCTACTATGACAATCGCTGGCAGGTCGGCGCTGTATTCATTGGCCTCGGAATATTCTTCCTGCTCTTCACCTTCCTGGCCCCGTTGATAGCTGATTCCATCACCGGAAAGCGCGAGAGGAAGCAGAAACCCGACGAGTTTCTCGGTGTTATCAAAAGATAAACCGATGCATCTTATTACTCTGCAAACTCGCTAAGCCTGGCCTACCTGGCGCAGGCTCAGTTCTATATGGCGGCGTTCGGCATCCAGGGATAGAATGCGTAGTGGGAGCTGCTGGCCCTCGCGCAGATTTTGCATGGGCTGGAGCCAGGATGGAAGCTCGGAACGGCGGATAAGGCCCTCAATGCCATCCTCGATACGCGCAAACACGCCGAACGGGGCCACCCTCGTGATGGTACCCATTACTACCTGTCCGGGCCTGTAACGCTGTCCAACAGTCACCCAGGGATCATGTACTGGTTGTTGATCGTTTTCATTCACTGGTTTATTCCTCATACAGAATATATAGTGGTAAGCAGTATGCGGCTAACACAATTGTTTGAATATATGGCACATTCTAATTGTACAACACCGCATCGTTGCTATCTCCGTGATGTACTATGTTTAAAATCGGGTGTTCCAACAAAAACACAAGATGGGAGGAAGCACAGGCGCTGAGTTGGCAAGAGTTTGCGAAAAAAGAGATTAGAAAGCAGTCGAGCAGATAGAGGAACGAAAAAACACTGTAATTACCTGCTGAGAGCCGAGTACATCGAGCCGAGAAAGCGGCTGGGAACGCTCGCCAGCATTTGAGTGCTGCTGAAGCCGTTTTTGCGTGCCAGCGTCTCCCAACTTCCATAGGAGAGCGGGTACGGCACCCACATGTTGCCGCGATCAGCATTGTACTCCACCAGGAGAAAGCGCCCGCCCGGTTTCAAGTAGTTTCGTACCAGTTGCAACATGACATCCTTCTGCTTCACATAATGCAGCGAGTTTGCCATCACTATGCCATCGAGCGGTGGCAGGTCGAGTGGGCGCGTAAAATCGGCAGTCAGGTAGCGCAACTTTGTAGATGGAAAGCGTGCGCGCATCTCTCGCTCCTGCTCTCTGAGCGCCCCCTGGCTCTTGTCCACGGAGTAGATTGAGCCTTGCGGACCGATTAGATCGGCCAGCGCCAGCGTAAAAGCGCCACTGCCCGAACCCAGGTCTGCCCAGACACCGCCCTGTTCCGGGACGCCCTTACGCAAAAGATTCACATGATCTTGATGGTTCATACGTTGTTTGTTATCTCGCTATGTGCTGTTTCACACACTATTTTCCAACCTCTTTATATACAACTACGCGCTAGAGGTAGCGAAGTTGTACAACGCAGTCAGACTAAACAGGCAACGAGGGTCAGATAAAGCGACACAGGAGATGCTGTGACATCTCCTGTGTCGCTCTATCTAACCCTCTCACATAGTGAGCGGTCGATTACACACCGCGCTGGGCCGCGTCGGCTTGTTGAGCCAGGTGGTTCAGGGCCGCGAAGAACTCTTTCGACTGGCCGATGAACAGCCCATCGGCGGTCAGAGCCTTGACCGCGCCCATCGCTGCCCCCTCCGTCTCGGTCGGGCGAACGATCGAAACGGGCGGGAACTTGCGGTTGAGGAAGATGGTTGGCTCAGGCATAATCAGGTTGGTCTGGAATCCCTCGCCGCCCGGATTGACATTGAGGTTCGGGAACGTCAACCCATTGGTGGGATCGGTCAGAGGAGCCAGAGGGTCCGAAACCGCGTTGCCCGCTTTGTCATGCCAGGTTTGGAAGTGCGCGGTCTCGGTCGGGCCGATACTGAGCAAGATACGCAACACTTCCGGGTTGGTCACTCTTTGAGCCAGCGATGGATAGAGGCTGGTGCCACCCTGCTCAATGAAGCAGAAATGGAAACCGGCGGTGTTGGCAATGGCCTGGATATGTTTCTTCGGGGACAGGTCACCATCGTTGCGGGGAATCGCCGGAAACTGTCCCTGACTCAAACCGGGGACAGCTTGCGGGAACGTGTCACCGAAATCGGGGTTCTTCGTGCTGCTGCGGTAGCGCGTGTACCAACTGGTATCCACCGTGAGCTGCATGAGATTGGTGAGCCGTCCGATTTGCTGCGCGCCTGTCGCCTTGCTGCTCGGCAACGTGCGAAACCTGTCCAGATTGACGGGGGCTGCGCCGATTGAATTCAGGTAGGCGTTGATGAACTTGAAGTGGCTGAACTCATCATCGGTATTGTCGTGGATATATTGTGGCATGTCACCATCCAGCTGTTGAAGAGCAGTGACGTAGGCAGGAATGACCTTTCCCCCTGGAACTTCGCTATCCACAACACCTCCCAGTTCGTTGTACTGTTGCCACAGATCGCTTTCGATGATCTCGGCGGCAGCCAGGAACCTGAGAATGGCAATATCTCCCGCGGTGGGACCACCACCGCTTTTCTCGGCGGCGAAGGCTGGCAGTCCATTTGCCAGCAGCCCGGCACCGATAGCTCCCGCTCCACCTACCGCGAGTCCCTTACGCAAAAAGGAGCGGCGACCAGTAATATCTTTCGATGGGTACACATTGTCTTCCATGATCTTTTCTTTCTGCGCCTGTTGCGCTTTTAATTTTACGATCTTCCCCTGATCGTGGCTGAGTCCATCTAGAGGCAGACAGTTCTAGACCTGTATGCTCCATGAATAGCGCATGTACATAATCTGTGGGATCCCCCATAGCACCTTAGCACTCCCGTGCTGTTGATGAATACGCTGAAGGGTTACAGGTATCTCTAGCAACATGTAGGGGCGCAATTATGAAGTTTCATAAAATAATCTGGACATGGCATGGAACCAACGTAGGCACCGATTTATCGAGCGCATCGCCGATTATGAACATTGACAAAATAATCCGGCAACGGAATCCTGTAGGCGGGCGATTGATCGCCGCACCGCCGATTGATCGGCCTGTGGCGCGGGCCGATAATGAGTTTTGACAAATGAATGTGGATACGGAACGGATGTAGGCGCCGGTTTACCGAGCGCACCGCCGATTTATCGGCCCGCTTGAGAGGC
>DASTKE010000004.1:0-5297 GCA_035716105.1 Ktedonobacteraceae bacterium
TCGCCCGCGTCCTGTATGCCCGGCATACAGGACGCGGGCGAGCACAAGGCATCGCCCCTACAGTATCCCCTTGAAGACGTAGACCCAGTTAAAGCAAGCCCTTGATTTTCAGAGACATTTCCCTCCATATTACGAGAGACAGGTTTTTTCACGGTGTAACACACATATCAATGGGTGTGTTCTGATAGGAAACGCAGCATGAAAGGAGAGCGGTATGAGTATTGATCTCACACAGGGGCTGGGCAAATCACTTGGCACCGATTTCTATCTGATGGATGAACTGCTGACAGATGAAGAACGCGCCGTTCGCGACAAAGTACGCGCCTTTTCCGACCAGGAGGTCATTCCGGTTATCAATGATTACTGGGAGCGAGCCGAGTTTCCCTTTGAACTGGTTCCGAAGCTGGCGGCGCTGGGCATCGCGGGTGGCAGCATCGAGGGCTACGGCTGTCCCGGCTTGAGCGCTGTGGCCACCGGGCTGATCGCGCTCGAACTGGCGCGGGGCGATGCCAGCGTCTGCACCTTCTTCGGCGTCCACTCTGGATTGGCGATGAATTCCATTGCCATGCTCGGCTCTGAGGAGCAGAAGCAGCGCTGGCTGCCAGCAATGGCGCGTATGGAGAAGATTGGAGCATTTGCCCTGACCGAACCCAATCATGGCTCGGACGCCGTGGCGCTGGAAACTCGCGCCCACCGTTCCGGCGGCGAATATATCCTCAACGGGGCCAAGCGCTGGATCGGCAACGCCTCCTTCGCCGACGTGGTCATCGTCTGGGCGCGAGATGACGAGGGCAACGTGGGCGGCTTCCTGGTCGAGAAAGGCACGCCCGGCTTCGAGCCGACGGTGATGACCGGCAAGGTGTCCAAACGCGCCGTCTGGCAAACCGATATCGCGCTCAACAACGTGCATGTACCGGTCGAGAACCGCCTGGCCCTCTCGCGCAGCTTTAAGGATACCGGGCGCGTGTTGACCGCGACGCGCTCAGGTGTGGCCTGGGAAGCCGTCGGCCATGCCATCGCCGCTTACGAGATCGCTCTGACCTATACAAAGGAGCGCGTCCAGTTTGGCAGGCCGCTTGCCAGCTTCCAGATCATCCAGAACAAACTCGCCTCCATGCTCGCCAACGTGACCACCATGCAGCTCCTGTGCCTGCGCCTCAGCCAGCTGCAGGAGGCGGGCAAGATGACGGACGCGATGGCTTCGCTGGCGAAGATGAACAATGCGCGACTGGCCCGCGAAGTCATCGCCGATGCCCGCGAGATGCTCGGCGGCAACGGCATCTTGCTGGAATACCACATCGCCCGCCATCACGCCGATATCGAGGCCGTCTTCACCTACGAAGGCACCGATACTATCCAATCGCTGATCGTCGGGCGCAACATCACCGGAATGCAGGCATTCGCGCCGCGCTAATAGAGGGCTTGTGCATTCCTTGTGAGGGAGAGAAGGGCGGAGACTAAAAACAGTAGAGTACCTACAGGCCACCCGCAAGGGGACGGCCCTACTATACCCGTCAGGAGCGCTTGCAGAGCCACGCCGTATAGTAGGGCCACCCCTTGCGGGTGGCCTGCCCAAATCCACCATTCGGGATGACTCATGTTTGCTCCCTCCAGCCGTGATATACTAAGCAAAAGTAGAGAAAAGTGATATATTTCCTCACCGGGGAGGTTCTCAGCATGGATGATGATACAATTGCAGTACGCTCAGGTGAACAGCTGGATTGGGAAAGGGTCGAGCAGCTTCTGCGCGCCCGCGTTCCCGGCATTGGTGCCGGAACACTTGAGGTGCGCCAGTTTCCTTCCGGTGCCTCCAATCTAACCTACCTGATGCGTATTGGCGAGTGGGAGGGCGTCTTGCGTCGTCCACCATTTGGACCTGTGGCACCCAAAGCGCACGATATGCGGCGCGAAAGCGCGCTGCTAGAGCGTATCCATCCAGTTTTCCCGCTGGCTCCCCGGCCCTATCTCTTTTGTGAGGACCTGGAAATTATGGGCGTCCCTTTCTATGTGATGGAGCGACGCAAGGGCCGGGTGCTCAACGATACCTTTCCCGAAGGCACGGAGGTGACACCCGAACTTTGCCGGCGGATTTCTGAAACAGTGGTCGATACCCTGGCGGAGATCCATGCCATCAATTGGCGGGACGCTGGTTTGGCTGAGTTTGGTCATCCAGAGGGTTTTCTGCAACGCCAGGTGACAGGCTGGATCGAGCGCTACACGCGCTCTCAGACCGATGAGAGTCCTGACGTTACCGCACTGACTCGCTGGCTGGTCGAGCATACGCCGACCAGTCCCGCGCCCTCGCTGATCCATAACGATTTCAAGCTCAACAATATGCTGCTGGACGCGCACGACCTCGCACGTCCCGTCGCGGTACTGGATTGGGAGATGGCGACTATTGGCGATCCGCTTTTCGATCTGGGAATCTCACTGTGCTACTGGGTACAGTCTGATGACCCCGTGGAACTGCGCGAGATACTGCCGACGGTAACGCCCCTGCCGGGTTTCTACAGTCGTGCTGAGTTTATGGAGCGGTATGCCACGAAAAGCGGGCGCGACCTCTCTTCCATGCACTTTTACTTGACCTTCGCCTACTTTAAACTGGCCACTATCCTGCAACAAATCTATATCCGTTGGCTGCGCGGTCAGACGCGGGATCAGCGCTTCGCCATCTTCGGTTCGCGTATCCGCATCCTGATAGACCATGCGACCGAACTGGCTTCGCGCACAACATTGTAGTCTGACCGGCGCATTCACAACAGGGCACGGGGCATTATTCCTTACCTCCTCTGTTTATCAGGCGCGCTCGATATCCTCCCGATAGAGGTCGTAGGCTTTGCTGTATTCCATCACACGGGCCACTTCCGCGAGAAAGTGCTCATCGTATCCCGCACGCCGCAACAGGTAGAAACCCATCTCCATGCCAGAAGCAATGCCCCCAGCCGTGATGATACGCCCGGAGTCAACGACACGCGCCCGGCTGATACGGCACGCGGGAGCAATCTCGGCCAGCCGGTCAATCGGGACTTTTCCAGCAGCAGATGCCTCCTGGCGGTCTGGTTCTTTCCGATTCGTCGCCGGGAGTCCATCTAAGAGGCCCAGGATGCCATAAATCCAGGAACCTGTACAGACGCTGGTGAGCAGCGTTTCCGGTGGGAGCGAGAGGATAAACTCGTGCAGGCGGCGGTTATGCATTTCCTGTCGCGTTCCGAAACCGCCGGGAATGAGAAAGGCGTCCATCGCCGGGCGGTCGGTAAAGCTGTAGTTGGGCAAAACGGTGAAACCGGCTTGCGCCTGCACCGGTCGCATGGAGTCGGCAACCAGGAAGGCATCCAGTTCTGGATCAAAGCGCCGTGCGACCGAGAAGACGCCATAGGGGGCGGCAAAGTCCACAATTTCGGCATCCTTAAAGACATAGACGCCGAGTCGGAAGCCTGCAATACGACTGGTTGTCATGCTCTCCTCCTCTGCTTTCGTGGAACAACGGAACCATTTCGTTCGCCTCTGCCTCCATATCAATGATGGAGACACAGGAGCCGGATTGCAGTCACTTTACAACATTTTTCTTGATTCATCCACTTGCTTACATGCGCATGACCGATATCACATCTCAGAACAGGGCAGGCCAGGTAGCAATCTTCGTTTCCTCAGCCTCCTGACGCCATATGCCGGTATCTGCATCGACCTCTTCTATCGCCGCCAGTTTCTTCGGGCGCACGACAAAGACGGGCAAGGTCGTGCCATGCAGAACACGCTCCGTAATGCTGCCTATCACCCAGCGCGGCAAACCGTTGCGACCATGCGTTGCCATCGCGATCAAGGTGTAGCCCTGATAGCCGACCTCGCCCGGCGTACCGCCTTCTTCGGCGCTCCTGACAATGGCTGATGCCACATCGCTCTCGACCGCTACGGCAGAGCTGATCGTGAAGTTGGCATGTTCTGGCAGCTCGTTTTGCAATTGATGGGAGAACGCGACGATATAGTCCATCGCCTCTTTCTCGATTGTGGCTATCATTTCCGCGTTCACATGAGCCATGCTTTTGCCCACGCCGGTAACTGTCGCAGGCAGGTCGACCACACGCAGCAGGTGCAACTCTTTCGGGGCTGTGGCATCCAGCGAGAGCAGCAATTGCACCACTGGCGCTACCACCTCCTCGGCAAGCGTGGAGCCATCGAGCGTAATGAGGACGCGCAGTGGAGTAGGCGTCATCGTGATTGGTGGCAGCGGCAGCGGACCATGCTCGCGCAGGATCAACACCGGTACTGGCGCGTGGCGCACGACTTTTTCGGCTACGCTGCCCAGCATCCAGCGGGTCATGCCTGTGTAGCCGTGACTGCACATGACGATCAGTTCAGCCTGCCCGGCTGCCTGAATCACCTTCAAGGCAGGCGAGCCAAACACTGCCTCCGTTTGTACGTTGAGACCTTTCAGATCAGAAGTTTGCGCGACATGCTCCAGGTAACTGATGGCCTCTTTCATCTCCGCCGTTCCATCCCCAATGGGAACGGGCTGCGCAAAGTGCGTCGGGTACTCGATAGGAACTTCTACTGCACGCAACAGGGTAATTGACGCGGAAGCAGGGCGGGCAATGCGCGCCGCGACAAGAATGGCTCGCTCCGCACGCCTCGAACCATCTAATGGAACGATTATGTGTTTAAACATCTTCATGCTCCTTCTGAACAAACCGGTGCAGCCCCTTCAACTCTGGCTGCTCGCGGAAGTTCAACTCTTCTGTTATACAGCATAGCCTTTCTGCGGCACAGGCAAATCACAGGAAACCAGATTTGTCTCACAGAACGCTCACAAGAAAGCTCTTTTAGACGTGACAGATGCACCTGGATTTTCCGATCATTCTCCTTTCGTGACGCTCCTGTGATCAATTACTATCAGAACGTGAGCGGCATGTGATATTCATCCCATATACTTTCATCGTCGAAGAACTGTCACTTCTCATAACGCGGCCAGAGAAATGGCTTAAGCTCCCAGGAGTACGAAGACGTAGTTAGCAACACAACAGGAGGCTTCTCATGTTTGAAAACGAATTTCGCCAGCCAGTCGCCATTGATTTCGCTCCTGCGGGGCGTCTGTGCGAATGGTGCGGCAAACCGGCTGTAGAACAGCTTACTGTCATAGGTGGCAAACATCATAATGAAGAGGGTTTCTTCTGCCGGACATGTGGAGACGAGTTTATTCGCGCATTGGCCGAATCTCTCCAACGGGAGATACGGGAAAAGCAGCCGGCCTGATACCGTTGTTTTAGAGTCAACAGAGCGAGAAACGGTGCAGTTCCTGGAGC
>DASTKE010000005.1:0-4571 GCA_035716105.1 Ktedonobacteraceae bacterium
GTGCGTGTGACCAGAATACGCCTGCCCCGCAATGGCAAGACCGTCGTGGCCGCTTGCTCAGACATGTTGCTGCTCCTGCGTCATTATGCGGTTCAAGCTCTGAATGATCGCGTCTGCACCTTTTGACAGCGCCTCTTCCGCCAGCGCAATGCCCAGTTTTTCGGCATGTTCGATGCTGGTTGCAGGTGTCCAGTGCATATGTTGCTCAACACGCACCTGCTGCCTGCCATCCAGGCTAATTACCAGCCCGCGCAGGCGCAGTGTCTCGTCGAGAACCTCTCCATAGGCGGCAACAGGCAGATAACAGCCCGCGCCCAGCCGTCGCATGAACATGCGCTCCGCGCTGGTTGTTGCCTGCACCACTGAGTCAGTGAGGGGAGCCACAAGCTCGCGCATCTCCGGCTCGTCGCGCGTCTCCAGTGCCAGTGCTCCCTGCCCTGGCGCTGGCATCATGCTGTCAACGGGAAGATATGCCAGCCGGTCAGCAAGCTGCTCCTGTAGCCCTAAACGATGCAGGCCCGCCGAGGCCAGCACAATACAATCATACTCTCCCGCGTCGAGCTTGCGCAGGCGGGTATCGACATTCCCGCGCAGTGAGAGTATCTGCGCGTCGGGATATAGAGCTTGCACCTGGGCGGTACGTCGCAAGCTACACGTGCCGACACGCAGGGGAGCCACAGCGTGCGTACCAGAAAGGTCATCCCTGGCTGGTACAGGAAAGAGGGGAGAATGTTGGAACACGAAAACATCCCTGACATCTTCGCGTGGGCCAGCAGTCACGAGGTACAGGCCGTCGGGCTGGGCCGTCGGCAAATCTTTCAAGCTATGCACCGCCAGATCGATACGTCCCTCGTGTAGGGCGCGTTCGATCTCTTTTACAAAGATGCCATCACCGCCCAGTTGCGACAGAGGAGCATCCTGTACACGATCGCCTCTGGTGGAAATCCGCTCAATGCTGATTTCCAGCATCGGCCACTGCTGCTGGAGCCGCTCGACGACCCAGTTGGTCTGGATCATCGCCAGTTTGCTGCCCCGCGTCCCTAGAGTAATCCGCTTCATATATCTCTTCCAATTGAAACAAGTAACGTATTGCTTCGGCATACACGTGTCCCTGACCGGCAGCCGCAGCATCTTTCAATCGCAGTGTTGGATTATGTAAGAGTTTATTGATAATGCGCGTTGTCAGTTCCTGAACGGCTGCAGCCTCACGCTCGGAAAGCGTGGGGGACAGGTGCCGCATGGCGCGAGTGAGTTCCTGCTGGCGCACCTGCTCCGCCTGCCGCCGTAGATCGCTGATGGTATCCACCACGCTGAGCGAATGCAACCAGCGATCAAAAGCACTGGCCTCCCCGGCAATAATGGCTTGCACGTGCTCGACTTCCTGCATCCGCAGGCGAATGCCCTCGTTGACTCCAGCCTGTAAGTCATCCAGATTATACAGGTGGACGCCTGGCAAAGACGCGACCTGGGGTTCAACGTCGCGTGGCAGGGCAATGTCGATCAGCAGCAGCGAGCGTCCCTGGCGCTGCGGCAATACACGCTGCACCAGTTCAGACGTGATAATCGCACGGGGAGCCGTGGTGGAACTGATGACCACATCGGCCTCTACCAGCGTCTCCGCCAGTTCAGAAAAGCCGCGGTACACCGTGCCGTAACGCTCGGCCAGTTCGATGGCATGCTCTCGCGTGCGATTGATGATAATCAGTCGCTTCGCCCCATTATCGCACAGGTTGCGCGCCGCCAGTTCGCTCATCTTGCCAGAGCCAACCAGCAGGACGCACGCTTCGTTGAGGTGGGGGAAAAGCTGGCGCGCCAACTGAACTGCCACGTGGCTGACAGAGGCGGCGTTCTGACTGATGCCCGTCTCGCTGCGCGCCCGTTTGCCAGCCACTAGCGCCGCCCGGAAAAGCGCCGAAGTCACCGGGCCAGCAAAACGTCCGCCCTGCGCGACTTCCAGCGCCTCGGCCACCTGCCCCTGAATCTGCGGTTCGCCCGGCACCAGTGAATGCAGACCGCTGGCAACACCGAGCAGGTGCGACACGGCCTGCTGGTCGGAGAAATAATAGCTGGCTGGCTCAAGTTCGGCAAGGTCGACCTGGCGGTGTTCACTCAACACACGCAGGAGATGCGCTCGCACTTCTTCCACGTCCTGGCAAACGGCGTAGAATTCCACGCGGTTGCAGGTTGAGAGCAAGACGCTTTCTTGCGCTATCTGCCGGGCTGCTTGCAGAAGCTGGGGGAGCTGGCGCAGGGAACAGGCCAATCGCTCACGCAGCTCGATAGGTGCAGTTGTGTGATCGACGCCAACAACGACGATATGCACATAAACCTCTAAATCTTACATAAATTGACAAACCTAATAGAGATTTTAGCGTTTTTTACGCATTAGTCAAGTACTGGCAGGTGGATATCTCATCAGGTACTCACCCCATCTTTTTATACGGTGTCCACCTGATTCTTTACAGGAGCAATCTCCTCTTGTCGCTGAGACGGGTTTGTGCTAGTATCCGCAAAGGATATTTGGGAAGGAGCACAAGCCAACCATGCGGGAGCAGGAACAAGCCGGAGCAATGGCAAATACTGAGGTGAATACGGGCGAACAATCCGAGCGGGAACATTCATCGACAGCAGAAGAAACGGAGATTTCTTCGAGTGCAACTGAAGAAGAGGATAAGCTGATATCACCACGAGCGCTTGAGCAAGAAGCTGGGGACGCCAGAGAAAAGCGTGGTTTTGACTGGATGGCCGTTTGCATTGTGGCGCTCATCGCCCTGTTCTTCGCGATTGTCGCCCGTCTCAATCCACAGGTGCCAAATTCGTTCACACCCATCGCTGTGCTGAGCGCTTCCGGCTGCGGTTTGTTGATTACAGCCCTGCGTAAGCTGCGCACTCCACACCGGCCAGGACTGCTTGAGGCGGCAGTTGGCGGTCTCTTGCTGGCGCTTCTACCCGCCCTGGCTGCTATCACTGCACCCAATGTACTGCTCGTGCTGCGTGCGGATGCCGACGAGCAACACGGTTTCCTCATCACATGGGCGCTGATTGTTGTCTTCTCGATACTCTTTAGCATGGCGGGTGCCGCATTGGGACACCTGGCCTTCGCTCCCCTGCGACCATCGCCAGCAAAAGCTCGCAAGGCATCACCCACGCCATTCTCAGTCGCAGAAGGAGAAGTGGCAGAGACAATCGAGCCAGCAGGGAGTACAGAGGCGGCAGACATCAGCGATATCCTTGAAGAGGAGGGCCAGGAACAGGTTGCAGACGAGGCGAATATACCTGACTTATCCGAACCATCTGAATCAGAAACTTCAGAAGCAGCCGAATTGTCTGAAGCGCCTGAACAGCCGCGCTCGTTCGTAAGCTATCTGATCGCTGTGGTGCTGCTTGGATTGACGCCAACCATCGTTGGCTACGTCTTCTCCGCCGCCTACGACTATATCCTGAACGCCAATGGGTTTCTCTCCGGCCCCTATCCCACGCTGCGCTTGCTCAGTGCTGTGCTTCCCTGGCAGGTTCCCATTTCCGTCAATCTGGGAGGCAGCAATGCACAGGTCATCGTTTTCTCGGTCTGGCAGTTCTGGCGCATTCCCCTGTTCCTGGGCAATCCCACGATGTTTGACATTGTGGCGCTCGAACCCTACATCTTCAATGCAGCCGCGCTCAGCTTGCTGCTCTTCTCCATGCGCCGATCAATCGCTTCCGCGCACAATAGCGCTTCATCCCTGACCGGCTGGCCTGTCTACCTTCTGCTCGAAGCGCTCCTGGGCCTGCTCATCGTCCTGCCACCGGCTTTATGGATTGTGCGCGGTCTGCAAGGGCTGCTGCAACTGCCCACAATCGCGCTTCCCATTCGCACCCTGTACTTGCTGAACCCACTCACATTCACCCTGGACCTGCTCAGCGGACCACTGGTCTGCCTGCTCGTCGCAGTAGCGCTGCGCCTGTTCCAGGCAAGGAGACAGGTGTAGAGAAGCATACATCGATATCCGATAGAAGAGTGTGTGAACGCTTTCGCCGGGTCTATAGGACAAAGGTGTGGAAAAGCGCGATATCGATACATGCAAACGTTATACTGATAACAACCCATGATACCGTGAAATGCTGGTATCGGGTACACTTTTGATTACCGGCAACAATCCATAATTAAAACGAACATAAAGGTTTGCAGGCATGTTTCGCTGTCCAAGATGTAAGGCTGAACTTCCGGCAGATGCAACTTTCTGCCGCTACTGTGGATTTAACGCTCCTAACGCCTCTCCCCCGTCCAGCACAAGCCATGCCGGTCGTGGTTCGGGGCAGGCTGTCCCTCCCACGCCTCCGCTTTCGCAACCGGGATTACCGGGTCCAACACGCTCTATTCATGTCGAGCATAAGCACACGCTACCAACGGCTCAGCACTCTTTTTATGCGACGCAGCCAGTACAAGCCGGGCAGACCACGAATCAGGCCATGCCAGCTACACCACCTGTACCTCCTGCATCACCTCCACAACCAGCAGCGTCCAGGCCACCTGTACCGTCGTACTACAACACTGTTCCAGTGGCGCAACCGCCGCATTCATCCGCGCCGCT
>DASTKE010000006.1:0-2364 GCA_035716105.1 Ktedonobacteraceae bacterium
CGTTTTCTGCCCTCTGCAATGTAGACAGGGTGATAGTGTAGCATATACGCTTTGAAATACTTTGATACGCGGTGAAACATAGTACTAATGGGCTGAGTAGATTTACGTAACGCATTCCCGTAGGCGGCGTATTTATGCCCGCATCGCCGATTTATCGGCCCGCTTGCCAGGCCGATAAATCGGCGATGCGGGCATAAATGCGCCGCCTACGAGAGTTCAAAAATGCTATCGACGCCATCGTTGTAGCATCCAGGTCAATGCGTAGGTGGCGAGGCAGCCAATCGTCAGGGCTTCCAGGGTCCACAGGTAGACTGTGCTGTACGAGACGTGCGAGACGCCCAGGCCAAAGAGCGGGAAGAGCACGATCATCGCCGCGCTGAACAGGCCCGTCTGGAACGAGAGACATGAAAATGTTCTTGACATTACCCCTCTTATTCGATATACTTCTACTTAGATAAAAATCTAAATAGGTATCGGTCTAACAAGAAAGGGCAAAGTCATGATTGAAGAGGATAAAGTATTCAGAGATTTCTTTGATGGGCCGCGCCTGAAGGAGATCCCGGCCAACCATAAGAGGCGTATGGTCATCCTGAAATGGCTGGCGAACCAGTTTGAGCCGGGTGTGATCTATAAAGAGGCTCAGGTGAACGCGATAATCGCACGGCACCATCCCGACTTCGCGTACTTTCGCAGAAGTATGGTTGATAGCGGACTGATGCGCCGTGAAAGCCGGAAAGGTATCTACTGGCGCGTCTCCTGAATAGCGATTGGAAGGGAAGGTGAAGGTTATGGCTGAAGAGAATTTTCAGGCGTTGTTGCAGTTTTTTAAGGTGCTGGCTGATGAGAACCGGCTGAAGATACTGGGACTGCTGGCCAATCGGGAGCAGAGCGTGGAGGAACTGGCGGCGTTGCTGGCGTTAAAAGCGCCAACGGTCTCGCACCACCTGGCGAAGCTGAAGGAGCTTGGGCTGGTGGGAATGCGTTCCGAGGGCAACACACACATCTACTGGCTCGACGCCGAGACGCTGCGCGACACTAGCAAGGGGCTGCTCTCGTCCGAGCAGATGGCCTCACTGGTGGATGATGTGGAAGGTGATGCCTGGGAGCGCAAGGTGCTGCGCGACTTCTTCGACGGGCCGCGCCTGAAGGAGATTCCCGCCAGCCGCAAGAAGCGCACAGTGATCCTGAAATGGCTGGCGAACCAGTTTGAGCCGGGGGTGATGTACAAAGAGTCCCAGGTCAACGAGATTATACAGCGCCACCACAAGGACGCCTCCTCCCTGCGCCGCGAACTGATCGGCGAGAAGCTGATGCAGCGCGAGGGGGGGATGTACTGGCGGGTGTCTACACCCGCCAGTAGTGAGGGCATAGCTGTGAGCGAATAACAATGAACGCCTGCGCTAGCTGGTGCGCATCCATCAAAAAATCAGGGAGAGCGGCAGCGAGGGTGAAGAAGCTGTGGTGTTCATGCCGTACCCTCGCTTTTCTCGCTTTCCGCCGCCCGCACATCCCAGAACGTGGTGTTGAAGAGCGCGAGGATGCTCTCGTCGTCCAGCCCGGCCTCGTGTGCGCTCTCTAGCCAGCGCTCAAGGCCGCGGCGAAGGGCGGCCTGACTGGCTAACGACACGGCTCCCAGTGTGCGCAGGACGAAGGTACCCTGTCCCGGTCGGCTGCTGACCAGCCCCTCGCGCTCCAACTCGCGATACGCCTTGAGCACTGTGTTAGGGTTGATGACCAGTTGCTCTACCACCTCTCTCACCGTTGGCAGCTGGTCGCCCACGTTGAGCAAGCCCAATCGCAGCGCCTGCTTGACCTGCTGCACAATCTGCAAGTACGGCGGGACACCAGAACGGTCATCCAGATGAAACTCAATCATATGCTCTAACTTACCTTTTCTCGAAATTGTATTATTACACTAGATGCATAGCACAATTCTAACAGACGAATGAGGTGATGTCAAGGGGGTTGGGGAAAGGGAGAAAGCAAACTGTATCATGTTGACAAACGAGCAGGAACACACTACCATGAGTAAAATATGACCAGAGGCTCGAAGGCGACCGTATGCAGTAGACGCGGAGAACACCCATGCCCGGACGATGGTGCTATTGGTTTGTCTCAACAGGGCTGATCCTGCTCTTTCTGCTCTCAGGATGTGGGAATGCGGATATTCATGTCGGGGGAGTGCAAAAAACGCCCGCAAAAACTCCATCTCTGGAAACCGGTAGCCCATTCTCCACATATGCTACAGCCACGACCGGGGCGAATGATGCGAGTACTGTCAGTTTCACTCTTCACGGTGGAGCTACAGGCGCATACAGCATCCATGCTTCCTTCCCTACTTCTAAGCTTCGTCATGGTCATCGT
>DASTKE010000007.1:0-2727 GCA_035716105.1 Ktedonobacteraceae bacterium
TGCGCTGGACACTGGCGCACAACGCCATCGCCCTCCAGGGCGCGCACGATGGCGGGTGAACCTGCCGCTTGCACAGCGATCAGACGCGGCATACGGTCGATCATACCCAGGCGATGCAGGTCTTCAAAGCCGCGATAGACGCCACTGATGATGCAGCCATCTCCGGTGGGGACAATCACACTATCCGGTACCTGCCAGCCCAGTTGCTCCGCGATCTCCAATCCCACCGTCTTTTTACCCTCTACGAGATAGGGATTGTAGCCCGTGTTGCGGTTGTACCAGCCAAAGGCGTTGCAAGCTTCGATGCAGAGGTCAAAGGCGTCGTCATAGCTGCCCTGCACGGCAAAGACGGTAGCACCACACATGAGCAACTGCACGATCTTGGCTCGCGGTGCGTTGTGCGGCACGAAAATATAGCAGGACAAACCCACCGCCGCCGCCTGCACGGCCAGCGACGAGGCCGCGTTACCAGTTGAAGCACATGCTACCGTCCTACCCTCCGCCAGCATCACCGCGATCATGCTGGCCCGGTCCTTGAGCGAGGCGCTGGGATTGCGCGTATCGTCCTTGAGCCACAAATCGGACATCCCCAGGTGTTCGCGCAACCGCTGAACCGGGTACAGCGGCGTTCCACCAATCGCCAGTGCCGGTTGTATATTATGGCTATAGGAAATCGGTAGCAGAGCGCGATAGCGCCAGGCGGTGAAATTATGATCTTCCGCCAGCTGGGCGCGGCTGATACGCGGCGCAATCTGCTCGTAGTCGTAGTGAACATCGAGCACGCCCAGAGGTCCGCACGCGGGACAGGTATAGGTCACATCAACGGGATCATAGCTAGTTCCGCAGAGAACACACTGTAATTGCGTGATATGGCCGACTGGCATACTACACTCCCATCTTCGTTGATAAGTTTTTGTTGGGTAATGTGCAAAGTGATGTGTCACTTTGCACATTACCCAACAAAAACTTATCGAATAATCTCTAATTTGACTTGTGCCAGTTTGGCTTTGTCTTCGTCGCTGATGGGATGCTCGCGGTCGGGAACCTCTAGCTCGCTTTCGACGCCGCACAGTTCAGTCGAAAAGTAGCGCAGGCCGTTGTCGTTGATAAGCGTGACGATCATGCCGATATCGGGATAGCGGCGGGCAACTTTGAGCGCGGCAGCCACGTTGCAGCCCGACGAGATGCCGCAGAAAATGCCCTCCTCACGAGAGAGGCGGCGCGCCATCTCCAGCGCTTCGTTAGAGGTGGTGGTGACGACGCCATCCAGGTATTCGACGTGCAGCACTGCGGGAATGAAGCCGTCGCCAATGCCCTCGATTTTGTGCGCGCCCCAGGAGCCACCGGAGAGAATATCACATTCTTCAGGCTCAACGGCGAAAATCTTGATGTTGGGGTTCTGCTCTTTCAGGTATTTCGCGCTGCCGGTAACGGTGCCACCCGTCCCCTGCGAGAGAACGAGCGCGCCGATCTTGCCGCCGGTCTGCTCCCAGATTTCCGGCCCGGTCATGCGATAGTGCGCCTCGATATTGTCCTCGTTGACGAACTGGCCGACCTCCCAGTATTTGCCGGGCGCTGCTGCTTTGAGTTCCTTGACCTTCTCGATCACTAGATCAACATCGCTCTCCGCGCCGGGGGTGAGTACCAGTTCCGCGCCATAGGCCCGGATGGTCTTCTTGCGCTCGTCGCTCATGCCCTCCGGCATGACGATCACAACGGGATAGCCCTTTGCCGCGCCAACACAGGACGTAGCGATACCGGTATTGCCGGTAGTGCCTTCGATGATGGTCATACCGGGGCGAAGGTCGCCGCGCCGCTCGGCCTCCGAGACGAGGAACGGCAAAATACGGTCTTTAACACTGCCACTGGGGCTAAAGTATTCGATTTTGGCTACGATCTCAGGCTTGACATTGCCCACCACGCGGTGCAGCCGCACCATCGGGGTCATGGCTGCCGCGTCGAGAATACTATCGACAATATGCCTACGCCTACTCCAATCGACCATAAGAAAACCCTCCTGTAGGGGTGCGATTGCTCGCGCCCACGTTAGATAATTTTGACCAGCGAGCGGTCAATGCTGGCGATGGTGGGACGCCCGGAGAGCACCATTGCCAGTTCCAGTTCGTCGCGCAGAATTTCCAACACGTGACCGGCACCTCGCTCACCATTAACCGCGAGTCCCCAGAGAATGGGGCGTCCGACCATTACGGCACGCGCTCCCAGCGCCAGCGCCTTCAGTACATCCGTCCCGCGCCGGATGCCGCCGTCCACGTAGACCTCGCAGCGCCCGTTGACGGCTTCGACGACCTCCGGCAGCGCTTCGATGCCGGACAATACACCATCCAATTGCCGCCCACCGTGATTGGATACTATTATGCCATCCATGCCGTGCTCCAGTGCCAGCAACGCGTCCTCGGCGGTGAGAATGCCCTTCAGCAGAATGGGCAGCGAGGTAATAGAGCGCAGCCAGGGCAGCTTATCCCAGGTGAACGGTATCTTGGTTCTGCCTGCAATCTCCTGCTCGTCGACGAAGTTGCCCTCAAAGCTAATGATAAAGCCGCTGCGTTTGTCGCGCTCGCGGTTGCCCAGACGCGGCAGGTCGACTGTCACCACGATAGCCTTATAGCCCGCTGCCTCGGCGCGCCGCACCAGCTTCTCGCCCACTTGCAGCGTCGGATAGACGTAAAGCTGGAACCAGAGCGGTCCGCTCGCCGCCTGCGCGATCTC
>DASTKE010000008.1:0-5456 GCA_035716105.1 Ktedonobacteraceae bacterium
TCCAGAGCATGGTTGATCTTTCGGCAATAGCACCTGTATCTTAGCACACTGCGCTACAAGCGTCGAGAGTTTGGCCCATCTTATCCGAAGGTTTGTTCTATTACTTTTAACACGGGGGTAGTCTATAAGCTGTCCCTGGTCGCTGTATCTGGCACAAAGAAGGATCAATAGTTCCTCTTGTGCCTACCACTTTCCAAAGGGGGGACGATGACTGCACGCATTCTTTTTCTATGTGCTCAAGGATCAAGTCGTGCCTTGCTGGCGGCTAGCCTCTTGTATGCGCAGAACACCTCACCATGGGAGACATGGAGTACTCCCGCACAACCGGCGCAGGACGAGCAGGGAAAGAAGCTGGTCGAACGAGTCTTGCAGGAGCAAGGCATCGCACTTCTTCCCGCCGATCGCTTGATTGTACCAGCCTTCGGGATGCACCGGGACCAGGGCATTATCCTTTGTAGTGGGAGCGTTGATATCTGACCGATTATTCCTGGTGCCGGTCGGCACCAGCTCTGGTCCGTCGAAGACGCGCCTGATCCTTCGCTTCCACTCGACGAGCAGTTGGCTGTTTACAGTCGACTACGCGACACGCTGCATCAGGAAATCCGCGTGCATCTCCTGCTGGCTACCCGATTGGCAGTCCTTCCCCAGAGTAAGTGAGTGTATGGTTTCATACGCCTGGGTGACGGAGTGGAAGGGAAGGAAAATCTGATCTATGCAGCACGGTTTGCTTGAACAAATGAGCCTGAGAGACATTGCTCAGTATATAAAAGGCGTTAAGAGCTAGAAAAGGGGGGTATTTACGATGACACAGATGCCACAGCAGCCTGGTGATGAAAAGAAAAGCCAGGTGCAGGAGTATTACTCGCGCACGGCGGAAGGATATGTCGCGAGTGCCTCTCATCGCACGGGCAGCGACTTGCAGCGGCTCATTGAGTTGGGCGAGTGGCAGCCAGACCTCTATGCTCTGGATGTTGCGACGGGCGGCGGACACACTGCGCTGACGATAGCACCCTATGTTGGACAGGTGATGGTGACAGACCTGACGCCGCAAATGCTCGAAAAGGCACGCGAATTCATTCTGGCGCAGGGTGTGACGAACGCGCAATTTCAGGTGGCCGATGCCGAGCAACTGCCGTTCGCTGATGCTACTTTTGATCGCGTGACTTGCCGCATTGCCCCGCATCACTTTCCCAACATGGCGCGGGCCGTACAAGAAATCGCACGGGTTCTAAAGCCGGGTGGGCTGTTCCTGCTGATCGATTGCATGGCTCCCAGTGACAGCGAGTTCGATGCCTTCGACAACACTGTCGAGAAATGGCGCGATCCATCGCATGGGCGCTCGTGTAATGCGGAGGAATGGGAAACATTCTTTACCCAGGCCGGACTGCGCATCGAACAGCGCGAATTCTTCCGTCGAAAGCACGAATATGATGATTGGACAACAAGATCGAAGATGCCAGTCAACGAAAAAGCGAAACTTGCACGGTTTATTGTAGAGAGTGATGATCGTATCAGGCAGTATTTTGAGGTTATTCAGCGCGATGATGGCTCGCTTGAGAGCTTTACGAACGACTATATCCTGCTGAAGGGCAGGAAAAGCTGAGATGAAGTCAGTAAAAAGGATGAGAAAAACGCTTTTTCTACCAGCTTCATCCTTTTTACTGAACAAAATCCCTGCCATATCATTGACAAGCCGGGGGATTTCAGGTACCATTAAAGAAACGTAACGTTTGTTACTTTGATTTGGTGGTGTGCGTATACTTAACGTTAGACGATAGTTTTTTGGAGAGCGTACCTGTATGAGTCAATATATCAATACTTCTCAGCTTCACTATCAAGCACGCATGATGAACTTTCTTCATACTATTCTTCAGCATATACGAAAACTCCCCACTCGCTTCGAGCCAGTGCCGGTATCCGAATTGATGGTACAGGCCACGGAAGCTTCTATATCTACGCAATTAACACAAGCCGTCAATGATATTCAGGAGCAACTCTGGCGGCTCCCAAAGCAGGAGCAGATGACTCTGCGAATGCACCTGATGACTGTTCTTAGCGACCATGTTCTCCATGCTTCAGAAAGGTCTCTGCGTCTAGAGGCTGCTCGCTGGTTGCGCTTGCTTGTGCAAACCGGTCTGATTACGCAACCAGCAACAGTTTTTGTAACACTGGTTACTGCTGCCTCATCCTCAACGGAGATAGAGGAACGGCGTGCCTATCTGAAGCTGCTTTTCGAGTGCTTCTGGCCATTTCGCCATCCCTATCCTGCCTATAGCTGGGAAGATTTCCCCACCAACGACGTTTTCTACCCTCTCGCTTCCCTCTTCGCATCGGCCAATTTGCAAACGCAGGAAGCGCTGGTTGCCATTTTTACAGAGTTACCAGCTCTAAACGATGCAGAAATCAGCGATGCTCTACTGCCGATCGCTTTACGCTGGGCGAACCATGCCGACCCAGAATACCGGCGCAGAAGTACTGATATACTGGCACGTATGAGCCATCCCCAGGCTCAGGAAGCCCTTCAATGCCTGCTCACCGATCCTGATCCCACCGTGCGAGCTAGCGCAAGGCGTGCTGCTTCCTATACGCAGCCTGCATAGAAGAGCGCTACTTTCCGATACATCCTTTATGGTGGTGTGAATTTTTGCTTGCCATATCGATATATTAGGACATATCCCCTAAAGAATTGTGGGTTTTCTCATGCATAGGTTATAATACCTATGACTCTTACATAAGATGGCATACTCGCCGTAGGGGGATTGGGAACAGAGATGCCTTGACGGCTGTTCTGAATATCTTCTATGGCTCAGGGAACCTTGCTCATAAGGGGGAGATCGGGTCTGAGCTATGAATAACAAAATCACCTATCGACAGCAGTATACTCGTTGTGGTAAGCAGCGATGCAAGAAGTGTAAGGGAGGCAGCGGACACGGCCCCTACTGGTACGCCTATTGGAGCGAGAATGGGCGCACCGTCAGTAAGTATATCGGAGCACAGCTTCCCGCCGATATAGAGATGGCGGAGCAACCGGCGGCAGAATATACACCGGCCGAGAAGAGTAAAGTTATTTCCCGTAGAGCACAACCCAGGGCAAACCAGGATGCAGCGCTCCCTCGGCCATTGCAAGAGACACAGGTGCTGCGCGTGTACCTGTTAGGTCAATTTCGTGTTGAGCGTAGGGTCGACAACACATGGTTTCCCGTGGATAACAGTATCTGGCGGAGGCGGCGCGCTCGCGCTCTGCTGGGTTGCCTGTTGAGCAGCCCAGGACGCAGATTGGGCCGCGAACAGATCATGGAAGCCCTCTGGCCCAATCTGGATATAGATACCGCCGCCAATCGCCTGAACGGAGCGGTCCACGAACTGCGCCAGATTCTGGAACCCGGCATTGCGCGCCCGGCATCGTCACGTATGTTGCGCCTGGAGCGCGATGTACTGGAACTGGCCGATCGCTCGTTCATCTGGGTCGATAGCGAAGCGTTTGAAAATCTGATGAACGAGGCCAACGCAACGCCTTGTAATGAAGAGGCCGAAAGCCTGCTCGAGGCGGCAGAGGTGCTCTACGGCGGCGACTACCTGCTGGAAGAACTCTACTCCGAATGGGCGGCACCGCGCCGCGAAGCGATGAAGCGCGCACGCACAAGCCTCTTATTTCGTCTTTCAGAGCTGCGCGAGCAGCGAGGCGCGCACGCCAGCGCCATCGAACCGCTCGATCGATTGCTCGCAGCCGATCCCGTCAATGAAACCGCCGTGCGCCGTCTCATGGTCTTGCTCACTCGACTTGACCGGCGCGGTGAAGCGCTGCGCGTCTACCAGCGCCTCGCCACCGCGCTCAGCCGCGACTACGAAACGGAGCCGCTGCCGGAAACACGCGAACTATACGAGGCGCTGCGTCTCGGCCACCTGCGCGTTACTCCCTCTCCAGCCTCACTTTTTCCTAATTCGGCAATACCCTCCTCATCGTTACCACAGCCAACGCAGCCACAGGACGAAACAGCGGCAGAGATGTTGCCTCATCTGATCTTCCAATCAGGGCGGCATAATCAGAGTCCGCTCGTTGGACGCAGTCGCGAACTGGACACTATGCGCCAGTTGACGGACGTTATAGAGGGCATTCCAGGAAAGACGCCCGATGAGAAGACCAGAAGTGGAGCATTTACGCGCACATCACATTTCTTGCTGCTGATGGGCGAAGCCGGTATTGGCAAAACACGGCTGGCGGAAGAACTGAGTCTTGAGATCAACGCCCGCACCTGGGCAGTGGTATGGAGCCGATCTTACGAGCAAGAAAGCGCGATACCCTATCGCCCCTGGACAGATTTGTTGCGCGCATTGCTCCAGGATGTGCCATCTGAACACCTGCTGGCGAGCCTCAAACTCCACGTTCCAGGCTTCGAGGAAACGTCAACGGCCAAACTGGAACGTCTCTACGCCCTGCTGCCAGAGCTTGCCGCACGCGAGGGCTTACCCCAACTGCGCCCATCGCCTTCGCTACCACCAGAGCAGGAAAGGCTCCATCTCTGGGAAGTTACCCTGGGCCTGTTAAGCGCCCTGAGCAAGAAAACTCCCATGCTGCTGGTGCTTGATGATCTCCACTGGGCTGATGACAGCAGCATCGACTTGCTCGCTTACCTGGCGCGCCATCTGCAAGACCAGCGCGTACTGCTCGTCGGCACGTATCGAGATGCAGAGCCATCCTCAAATACCAAATTGCGCACGCTCATTACCGACCTGCGGCGCGAACAGGCCGTCCAGACACTGATGGTACAGCCACTTACCTCCACCCAGATTGGATCGCTGGTGGCCCATCTTCCCCAGGAGATCGTGCGCACGATCCAGACGCAGGCTGGTGGCAATCCCTTCTTCGCGGAAGAATTGGCGCGTTACTCCACTCCTGATCTTGCTCCCATAGGGGCGGAGTTCAACGGCGGAGACCTTGCCAGCGATGAACGCGAGCAAGATCGCGACACTATTCAGGAATACATTCCCGCCTCAACGCACGAGGCATTACCAGAAACGATCGCCTCGGTGCTCGAACGGCGCTTGAGCGGCCTGAGCAGCCAGTGCCAGAACCTGCTGGGGAAAGCTGCTGTACTCGGTGGCTCATTTGAGCTTCATCACCTGCTTGCTATGACCAGCGAATATGACGAAGATGCCCTGCTCGATCTGCTGGAAGAAGCTCTCCATGCCGGACTGCTAGCAGAGGAAGGCAATGGAGCGCGCATCGTTTACCATTTCTGGCATCCCTTGATCGTCAATCACCTGTACAAACGCCTCTCCGCCGCCCGACGCGCCCAGCTCCATCGCCGCGCCGCCGCCATGCTGGAAGAGCACGCTATCCAGCAGAAGCGCGCAGGCGAACGAGCAGCCACCATTATGTACCATCTCAGCAGAGGCGGGGATGATCCCACTCGCATCGCGCACTATGCCGAGTTGGCCGGAAATCAGGCGTATGC
>DASTKE010000009.1:0-13648 GCA_035716105.1 Ktedonobacteraceae bacterium
CGATTGATCGGCCAGCCTGCAGGGCCTATCAATCGGCGATGCGCTCGATCAATCGGCGCCTACGTCGGTTATACGCCGTGACCAGATTGTTTGTTCATCTGCATGATCGCACCCCTACGGATGGTTGCCATACCATTCCTATTCTTTGCCACTGGACGCGCTCGTCAGGCCGACGGAAGGCTTCTGAGCGCCGTTCAACATGATGCGAGCGACGGTCAGCGGGGCTTGCAGTTGGGCCATATGCGCCACTCGCGGCAAGAAGATCAGTTCTGAGCCGGGAATGCCAGCGTGCAGATCGCGAGCGCAGATTATAGGAAAGATACCGTCGCGTTCTCCCCAGATGATGGTGGTGGGTGCCTGTACCTGATCCAGCACGCTATCGAGGTCGTCCTGGGGTCGATAGTGCTGGAAGAACTGTTTGTAGGCCGGTGATTGCGAGTTACGCACAACGGCATCGAGCACAAAGCCGGGCAAAGGCAGATCATAGCCCCAGAGATGCTTCATCGTCCGTCTCGCGCTCTCCCGGTCGGTTGCATAGGGTGGATTCATCGACTCCCGGCTCAAACCGGCGCTGTTGAGCAAATACAATCGCTCAACCCGTTCGGGATGCTCTACCGCGAAACGTGCTGCTATCCAGCCACCGAGTGAATTGCCCGCAAGTACGACGCGAGGATAGCCCAGGCAATCGAGAAAGCGCTCCAGATAGCGGACATAGGTGTCAATCGTGGCTCCTTCCGGGGCCATCGGCGTCTGTCCAAAACCGGGGAGATCGGGTGCGTAGACCAGGTAAGACCTGCTCAACAGGGGCATCAGGGCCGTCCAACTCTCGGCGGAACTGCCCAGCCCGTGAATAAGCACGAGCGGGCTGCCGCGTCGTCCAGCAGAGTAGTAGCGCATAGGCACGCCAGCCGCGTCGCACGTTCCCTCACGCACACCTAGCGCTAACAGGCCAGTCCGCAATGTCCTATTCATCATTTCTCGCGGATGGCGATACGCCTGCACGCCAAGAGCCACCGCGCCACCCAGTGCCGCGATTCCAGTGGTCAATAACAGTGCTTTCTTTGCTCTCGAAGCCATAAAAAATCCTTCGTACTATGTTTGTTTTTTTGCCTTCGCCTATAACTAGCATATCACAAAGGGAAAAGCAATGAGGTAAGAAGAAAGGTCAGGCGGTAATCAGCAATGCAATGCCGATACCAAGCAGTCCACCCACAAATACCTGGACGGGGGTATGACCGATCAGTTCGCGCAGGCGCTTCTCGGCTATCGGATGCCCCTGAAACGCCTCGTCCATGATCTGATTCAGAATACGCGCTTGCAAGCTGACGGCGCGACGCACGCCCGCCGCGTCGTACATGACAATGCCTGCCAGCACTACCGCGATGGCGAAAGCCGCCGAACCCAGGCCGTTGACACGCCCCGCGGCGGTGGCCAGCCCCGTCACTAGCGCCGAGTGCGAACTGGGCATACCGCCAGACGAGACGAGGCGGCTGAAATTCAATTGCCGGTAGCGGACCAGTTCGTAGAGTGTTTTACTAACCTGAGCTACCAGCCAGGCGGCGAACGCGGCGATCAGAATACGATTCCCTAAAAGTGCATCCATTGGTTTTTTGCGCTTGTACTCCTCTTCATAAGCTTATGATAGCTCAAATGGGCGTGTACCCAACATACCATCCTCGTCAACGCCCAACTGTTGCACACGCAGTTCGGCTTTTTGCAGTAAATCGTTGCAATGCTGCGCCAGCTTCATGCCCTCTTCGTAGTGCCGCAGCGCCTCTTCCAGCGGCATCTGTCCATCCTGCAGCGCCTCTACCGCCGCCTCAAGCTGCTCAAAAGCCTCTTCAAATGATAATGCATCCATTCTTTCTTCCCCCGGCAACATATGTATCTTCTTATCTTAACGAACTTCTACAGGTATATAGCCATCCTGCACCTGGATGGTCAGGCGCTCGCCTGATTGCACCTGTGCTGGACTGGTAATCAGTGCATCGTCATGGTCGCGACGTACAACGGCATAGCCGCGTGCGATAGTCAGTAAGGGGCTGAGCGAGTGCAGGCGCAGCGCGGCCCCGCGCAGGCGCTCTTTGCGCAGCGAGAGCAAGTGCTGGGCATATGTCTGCAACATCCCGCTCAGATCATCAAGCTGCTGGCGGCGCTGGTCAAGCACGTTCTTTGGACTGGCGCGCTGCAGGTCATAGGTTGCGCGTTCGAGCCGCTCTTTCATGCGCTCAAGACGCTCCTCCATGATCTCCGCCAGCATGTGCTGCCTCTCCAGCAGCTCGGCAACCAGGTCCGCGATATCTGGAACAGCAGCGGAGGCAGCAGCAGTGGGCGTCGAGGCGCGATGATCCGCCACGAAATCCGCGATGGTAAAGTCCGTTTCGTGGCCGACGCCGCTAATCACCGGAATACGCGAACGAGCGATGGCCCGCGCCACCACTTCCTCGTTAAAGGCCCACAGTTCCTCTATCGAGCCGCCACCACGCGCAACAATGATGACCTCTGCCTCACCATGCTCGTTGAGTCGATCAATCGCGGTAGCGATGGCGGCGGGAGCTTCGGCCCCCTGCACCAACGTCGGTGAGAGCAGCACCAGCACCAGTGGATAACGGGTGCGCAGAACGCGCAGCATATCGCGCAAGGCAGCAGCATCGGGCGATGTCACAAGACCGATGACCGAGGGTTGAGATGGTAATTCGCGCTTGCGCTCCTCCTCGAAGAGACCTTCGGCGGAGAGACGCGCCTTCAGTTGCTCGAAGCGCAGGAAGAGCGCTCCCTCGCCCACCAGTTCGACGCTCTCCACGTAGAGCTGCATCTTGCCGTCCCGTTCGTAGAGCGAGATGCGCCCGTTGGCGGCGATTGCCATGCCGTCGCGCAGCGTGGGTGCCGATGAGCGCAAACGAGCATGTTTAAAAAAGACGCAGGGCAATTGTGCCTCCGCATCCTTGAGCGTGAAATAACAGTGGCCGGAGGCATACGTCTTGCAGCCGGAAATCTCGCCCTGCACCCAGATATTTTGCAGGATATCGTTCGTCTCCAAAAGCTCTTTTAAGTAGCGAGCGAGGACGGATACACTCAGGATCGGCGGTGCCTCGTACAGGTACATTACGCTTCCTCCACGCTCTCAATCTTCATCAATGGCTGCCCGTATTCAACTGGCTGGCCCTCCTGCACAAGTATCTCCGCCACGCGGCCCGCAATGCCCGACTCGACCTCATTGATCACATTGAGCGATTGAATGGTACCCACAGGTTGACCCACTTTGACTGTATCGCCAACGGAGACCAGCGCCTTCCCCTTGGGCCTGGCCCATGTGTGAAAGACGCCTACCAGAGGCGCAATCACCGTATGCCTGGTCTCCTTCGGCCCGGCAGGCGGCTCTTCCTGTGTCGCAACAGGAACCGGCATAGCCAGTTGCTGGACACTGCCCTCCGGCGCTTTCGCCTTGCGCAGCACCAACCGGGTACGCCCGCCAGCCCGCTTCACTTCCAGTTCAGACACTTCGCTCTGATCGAGCAATTGTACCAGGTCGCGCAACTGCTCGATACCGACGACCTGCGCGGCATCCGTTCCATCGAATTCAAACAGCGGATCTCCATTGTACGAAGAAAGGTCGTTCCCATCCATAATACATGCTCCCCCTACATACGCTCTACATATCCCCCGGTGGTGGTGTTGATACGGATGCGGTCCCCGGTCGCGATGAAGAGTGGTACCTGAACTACAAGACCGGTTTCCGTCGTGGCTGGCTTGGTGCCACCCGTCGCGGTATCACCCTTGAAGCCCGGCTCGGTATACGTGACGGTCAGCACGACCTTTTCGGGCAGGTCAACCGAGATTGGTTCGTCATCAAACAGCATGATATCGAGTTCCAGGTTATCAATCAGGTAGTTTTTGCCCTCGCCAAGCTGCTCCCCGGTCAGCACGATGTCGTCGTAGGTGCTGGTATCCATGAAATGATACTGGTCGCCATCCTGGTACTGGTAGGTCGCCGTGCTGCGATCCAGGTAGATGCGCTTAAATTTTTCGCCCGCGTCGCAGGTGCGGTCAAAGAGAGCGCCGGAGCGCAGGTTGCGCAGCTTCATGCGCACAATCGCACCGCCGCGTCCTATCTTGACATGCTGCCATTCGATAATGCTACATAGCTGGCCTTCAAACTCAATAGTCAGACCCTTTTTCAGGTCGCCAGTCGATATCATAATCTGTTCAACTCCCTTTATCTATTGCATAAACTTATCGTTCAATAACCAGAGTGGTTGGGGATTGTGTCAATACCTCGTGACCACCATCCTTCACCAGCACGCAATCTTCGATGCGTAGGCCACTCCAACCGGGGATATAGACGCCCGGCTCGACCGTCACGACGCTTCCGGCGGGTAGGGCCACATCTTCCGGCGCACGAGCCGAAAGCCCCGGCCCCTCGTGAACTTGCAGCCCAACACCATGCCCGGTGCTATGGATATAATATTCTCCCAGGTTTGCCGCCTCCAGTACATCCCGTGCCAGCGCGTCGGCATCCTTGCCGGAGATACCCGCGTGGATACCGGCCTCGCACGTTTTCATCGCGTTCAACACCGCGTCATACAGTTCGCGCATCCGTGGCTCTGTCGGCTCACCCAGGCAGATTGTGCGCGTCATGTCGGCGCAATAGCCCTTGTAGCGCGCACCCATATCAATAGTGATCAGTTCGCCGCGCTGTATCTGGCGGTCGCTGGGATGCGCGTGCGGCATCGAGCCATGCGGCCCGGAAGCCACGATGGACTCAAAAGCCAGGCCATCCGCGCCCAGAGAGACCATGTAGCGTGCGATTTCAAACGCCACTTCTTTCTCCGTCATGCCCGGCTGAATCCACTTGCACAGGTGTGTAAAAGTTTCGTCGGTGATGGCAATGGCGCGTTTGAGCAGTTCTATCTCCGTTGGCTGTTTGACCTCGCGCAGTTGGGCCACAATATTCTGTTCAATCGGCTGCAAAGTGAACACCCCTTCGCCAGCCTTACCCAGCTTATTGAACTCGGCAACGGTCATCACGGTTGACTCGATGCCGATGGTTTGCCAGCCATGCTCCTGCGCCAGTTTCGCAATCGACTCGGCGTATTCACGCGCTGGCGGCACAACGACCTGCCAGCCACCGGCCTCCTGTTCGGCGACCTCTTTATAGAGCGGATTGGTCAGCAAAATTTGCTGCTGCTGTCCTATCAACAGAGAACCAGCGCCCTCGTCATCGTCATTGAGCCAGCCGCTGAGATACGAGCGATTTTGCGGCTGCGTCACCAGATAAGCGTCCAGACCTTGCCCGGTCATCCACGTCCGAAGCGAAGTCATTGTCTCTTGATTCATTGCTTTCCCTCTTGCGTCTCTTCCTGTATCAGTGCAACCAACGCTTCTAAAGCGAAGAGATAGCCTCGCCAGCCAAGCCCGCTAATCAAGCCGCGACAGACGGCGGCGGTGACTGATTGATGCCGGAACTCTTCGCGTGCATAAATATTACTCAGATGAACCTCGATCACGGGAGCCTTCATCATTGCCAGCGCGTCACGTAAGGCAAACGAGTAATGGGTGAGCGCGCCGCCATTGATAATGACGCCGTCCGCGCTGCTCATGTGCTCCTGAAGGTAATCGATCAGCGCACCCTCGTGATTCGACTGGAAGCTATGCACCGTTGCTCCCAGTTCCTCGCCCCGTTTGCGCAGCATATCCTCAATCTGCGGCAGCGTTGTTGAGCCATAGATGCCCGGCTCGCGTGTTCCCAACATATTGAGATTAGGCCCGTGCAACACATACACCTGTACCATTTCGTTATGGCCTCTTCTCCGCAAAAAATGTTGTGATGACGCGCTGCACCAGGTCTTCAGGCATGGGCGTCACTGTCACCTGCCCGATGCGCTCTGGCATAATCCAGTGAATGCGCTTCCCCGCTACTTTCTTATCCAATCGCATCGCCGCCAGAATAGCCTCGACCGGCACCGCATCAGAACAGGACACCGGCAGTCCCAGTTGCTGCAACAGCCGGTTCTGCCGCTCCATCTCCCCGGCAGAGAACATGCCAGCCTGCTGTGCGAGCGCGGCGGCAACCACCATGCCGAGCGAAACGGCCTCGCCATGCAGCCACCTGCCGTAGCCCGATACATTTTCGAGCGCGTGCGCGACGGTGTGACCATAGTTGAGGATTGCTCTCAATCCCTGTTCGCGCTCATCCTGCTCGATCACCTCGACCTTCAAGGCGATGCTGCGTGCGATAATCTGGCAGATCAGAGCAGCGAGGGAGGGCCGGAATGCTAGCAATAGCGCGGCGTGGTCCTCTAGCCGGGTGAATAATTCGGTATCGAGTATGATACCATACTTTACCACTTCTGCCCACCCTTCGATCCGCTCGCGCTCCGGCAGCGTTAGCAATGTTGCGGGGTCGGCCAGCACCAACCGGGGAGAATAAAACGCGCCGATCAGGTTTTTGCCCCTGGCATGGTTGATGCCCGTCTTGCCGCCAATCGCGGAATCGACTTGCGCCAGCAGGGATGTCGGTACCTGCACCAGCGGCACACCACGCAGATAGGTCGCGGCGGCAAAGCCAGCCATATCACCCACGACGCCTCCACCGAGCGCTACAATGGCCTCACGTCGCTCGGCATGGTGTTCCAGCAGCCAGTCATAGATGGCGTTAAGCCACTCCTGTGACTTGCTCGCCTCGCCTGCCGGAACCACAAACAGGCATGGCTCATAGCCAGCGCTCCTGAGCTGGTTCAGCAGGGACGCCGCGTAGAGACGCTCGACATTGCTGTCGGTGATGAGGAAGATGCGCGGCGGCAGTTTGAGTTGGTCGAGGTAATAGGCAAGTCGACCCAGGCCACCCCACTCAACCACGATGTCGTAGCCCGCACCGACGTGCGCTCGCTGGAGCATCGGCTCTCCACTGCTGAACGCTCCCATCCCGATCAGCGCAGCGACCAGTTCGCGTGTAACCGCTTCCTGGCTCTTATCTTCTGTTGAGCAGCAAATCTCTGCTTCCTCGTACCAGACAGCGCGGTCTGCCAGCAGGGATTGCAGCGAGCGAAGAGGGTCTGGGCCTGCCAGTAAGGGGCGCACTTCTGGGGAGGTCTCCTGAGCAAGCGCGGTGTGCTGCTGGCGCTGAAGTCGCTGCAGCGCCGTTGCAGGCTCGACGGCGAGGTAGACGCGGATACCGCCTTCGGCCATCAGTTGCCGGTTCTCTGAACTCAAAACGATACCGCCTCCGGTGGCGATGATAGCCCCACCAGCTTCTTCAGCCGATCGAAGCGCCTGTGAAAGCGCACGACTTTCGCAGGCACGAAAATGAGCCTCACCTTTGTGAGCAAAAAGTGTGGCGATGCGCTCGCCACATTCCTCTTCGACGAGCGCATCAATATCGAATAACGGTATTTCCAGTTGCGCGGCTAACAGGCGACCAATGGTGCTCTTGCCACTTCCTGATAGTCCGATCAAAAAGATGTTTCGCATAGATGCTATTGTACCACGTGCCGCCTATGCTCAGTAGAGTTCCTCGCCATGAATATCGGTGGGCAGCGTTGTCAGCAGGCTAAAGCTGGTGGTATCAATCATATTCAGGCGGTTGGTGGAAGTCAGACCTTCACGCACAAACGACTGGATGCGATTATCGAACACGTGGAACTGGCGTCCGAAGGAGAAGGCGTACTGCTGTATCTCGCCCGTCTGCCGGTCAAGCACCAGGATATCGTCACCGGTCGTACAATTGCTTTCAGCCAGGCAGCGCGAACGATCGACAAACGAACCCACCAGGATTTGCCAGTTCGCGTTCCAGTTCTGCACTGTATACTGGTGAACGACCGCCAGCGAGCGATCAAACGCCAGGAAGCTGCCCCCGCCGGCTTCGGGATCAAACAGGAGTACGCTCAATGTTGGCAGTCCAAAATGTCCGACATAGAGCACCTGGTTCGTTCCCCAGCCATCATACGTCTTCTGATTCGCCAGCGAGAGGTCTGACTTAAAGGTCAGGAACTGAGCGCCGCCACTGCTGGGATCATACAACAGCACCTGCGAGCGACCCGCATCACGGAAGTCGCCGCTGTAGACGGCCCAGTTGCCATCCAGGTTATGGATCTGCTGATAATGCGTGACCTGCAAACCAGCATTCAAGCTCACCATGCGTGCCTCACCAAGCAGGCGGTCATAGAGGAACAGAGCATCCTGATTGGCGCTCACAAAGCTGCCAACATAGACTTCCCAGGCATTATCCATCAGCGTGTAATCCTGCTGGCGCACAACCTGGAAGTTTTTATCGAGACTGATCGCCATCACATTCGGCACCAATCCGCTCGTGCTCATACCCGGCAGGCTGGCGCTCAGATCGCCATCTAGAGGAGAACCTACATCCATATGCGCTGACCGCCCCGGATACGTGATTAACCCGCTTCCCCGCGTCGCTGTCGGACTGGGGGTCGCTGTTGGGGTTGGACTCCCGGCACTTTTCGTCGGCGTCGGAGTTTTCCCCGGTGCTGGCGATGGCGTAGGAGTCGGCGGTGTTGTCGCCTTCGGCGTCGGTGTGGGTGTTGGCGTTGCTGTTGCCTTCGGCGTTGGTGTGGGAGTCGGTGTCGGCGTTGGACTCGGCGTGGCCGTCGGGCTTGGTGTCGGCGTTGGACTCGGTGTTGCTGTTGGGCTTGGCGTCGACGACGGCGTCGGCGTCACTGTTGGCGTTCCAGTCGGTGTTGCAGTCGGAGTCACCGTTGGCGTTCCAGTCGGTGTTCCAGTTGGCGTTGGGCAGGGCGTTGGCGTCGGTGTTCCAGTTGGCGTTGGGCAGGGCGTTGGTGTTCCAGTTGGACAGGGTGTGGGTGTAGTGCCGGTCGTCGTTGGGCAGGGCGTTGGCGTCACCGTCGGCGTCGAGCAAGGTGTTGCTGTTCCGGTCGGCGTGGCTGTTCCCGTTGTTGTCGGGCAAGGGGTCGGTGATGGATTGACATTTGGCGTCCGACCCGCCGTCGGCGATGAACCCGGCACACCTGGATTCGATGTAGAGCCGGGATTCGATGTAGAACCTGGATTTAAGGAGGGTTGGATGACCGGCACCGGCACATTCAGATTGCGATTGAACATGAAAATGTCGCTGCGTTTGCCGTCAAAGCGACCAACATAGACCTCCCAGCCAGGCCCCCAACCGGGCAGCACAACATGCTGCTTGATGGCAAGCTGCGGCGTCAGGCTAATCAGTTGTAAGACTCCGGTCACACGATCATAGAGCAGGATATCGGAATGGCCGGAGCCGGTAAAGTCTCCGACATGAATATCCAGTGTCGACCCCCAGCCGTTAACGGGGGTCGTCGCATCGTGCAGGCTGACGATCTGCGAGAGCGCACCATTGCCTGCAAGCCCGAAGTGGGCGGCATACTGGGAGAGGTGAGTCGGTGGATTCGACAGTTTGAGAATATCCAGGCGACCCGCCTGGCGATTATACAGCAGCAGGTTACTCACGCCGGTACCAGTGAAGTCTGCATTGAACTCCTGCTCCTGCGAGGGCGGTAGGCCGAGCGCAAGTTGATTGCTGGTAAGTGTATTCTGGTTCGCACTCGCCCCCGTACTAGCAGCAACATTGGACGTATTCGCCAACATGCTGTTTGTTTGCGCAAGCTCGGCAATGCCGTTTCCATTGACGCCCGGCAAATGCGAGAACAGGTTGCTATCAAGGAGCCTGGGAAAATAGATAAAACGCATCTCACCATTCTGGTAACGCGGCTCGTTGATGATCGAGACATTGTAGCCAGTACCGATATACATCGGGTTGGAATCGCCATAGTTCTGATAGGTCACATTGAAGCTGCCGCCATCGGGGCTGACATACGTCACAAAAGCCACGTGTCCGGCGGGACCAAAGGCCCAGACGCCATCAGCGCGGGGAAAGACGGCGATAGAACCGACGCGAGGGGTTGTTCCCAGCGGCAAGCCCGAACCTTCGGCGTCCACGATCCAGTCGGCGGCGTTGCCCCAGTTCAGCGGCAGGTTATATCCCAGCAGGTGCCACTGTTCCCATGCCCACCAGACACAATTTCCCCCGGTCGGGAACGGGCCAGGACAGAGCTGGAACGGGTTGCCATCAGGCGAGTAGAACGCTTGATTACAACTCGCCTCCACTGTGGGGGCGGTATGATTCAAGACAGGCTGCGCCTTAACCGGTGGAGTGTTCGCGAACACCATACCAGCAAAAAGGAACAGCAGCAGAATACCTGAGAGCGCAGGCAAAAAGCTCCGTTTTCCACGACGAAATGCAGGCTTATAACGAGCAAACGCACGCCAGAAGGCTGGAAAAAGCATTGAAATAGCCCTTCCTAAAAAGCAAGATAGAAAGGATTGCATCTCCGGGACAGCTCAAGCGTGATGTCCCAAATGCACGCGAATTGTGAGTGCGCTATCAAGATATCCGAAACGGATATCTCACCGGCAACCAGCCAGGAGTTTTTCTCTTATTCCCCGTAAGAGCATATCATTACATTCACATCTATTCAAGGTTAAAAGTGGGGTTTATTGTAAATTTTCTGATTTTGCTCAGAAAACTCTACAAAACTTGAGCGCGAATCGAGCAGCCGCTATTGCATACCCCCTTCTCTCGGCTTTCAAAGCAACGGAGCAGGAAAACATGAGCAATTCCCATCTCCTCTCTCATTATATCTGAGCCTACCCAATCAAACATATGCACGTAGTTACGCCAGGAGATTACCCCCCCGAAGCCGCGAAGGGAACATTGTAGAGACGCGAAAAAGTGCTTGACAAGCGCCGCAACTAGTGCTATCATTGTCTGCGTTCAAGGGCGATTAGCTCAGTTGGTTAGAGCGCTACCTTGACATGGTAGAGGTCACAGATTCGAGTTCTGTATCGCCCATGATGGGAGGGGCAGCTTCGCGAGAGGCTGCCCTTTTTCATTGCCCAGAGAGGACGGCGAGTGTAAAGCAGCGCCTCACCTTGCGCCGAAAGGCGGCAGGGGACAGGAGCATGGCGCAAGCAAGGCAGGATGGGCTAAGTACCTAAGCCCAGGTCTGTCAGCTAATCTCCATACGGTCAAGCCTAAACTGGTTGAACCCCAGCCGAGCGGTCTTGCGCGGGACTCGGGCATTCATGGTACTATTGAGCCCGTGTGGTGGTCCGGTGCAAACGATGTCAGTGTACCGGAGGGTATCCCACCACAGCGACCCTCAATGAGAGGGCTACCGGCGAAAAGGGGACCTAAGTGGAGACGTGGGAGGGCACGTAACCAGGGGATCACCTAAAAGGCGAGAGCCTCACGGTGACAGAACGCCCATAGTACCCAAACGCTCGGGGTAACGCCCGAGACACGGGGAAGGGGCGTAGAAGGTACTCCATCGCCCGTCTATAGGCTGCACCGGATGGTGCGCGGGGCCGAAGAGACGGGACGGTGGCTAGGCGACCCTAGCGACCGTAGGGCGGTCCCGGGGATTTTGTAGGGTAGTAGTCACTAGTAAACGGAAGGAGGAGGCACACCGCTCATGCGAACAGAAGCGGGTTGCTCGGACCGTCTGCAAAGATTGGAAGCGATCCGCAAGCTCAACGCGAGGAGCGAGTGGGTCAATTCCGACCTGTACCGGCTGCTATTCAAGCCGGAACTCTACGTCCTGGCCTACGAGAGGATCAAGTCGAAACCCGGGAACATGACACCGGGCGCAGACCAGGAGACCATCGACGGTTTCGGAATGGACGAAATCGGGAAACTCATCGAAGAGATGAGAAGCGAGAAGTACCAGCCGAGTCCGGTCAGGAGGGCGTTCATCCCGAAGAGTAACGGGAAAATGAGGAAACTCGGTATCCCGAGCGCCAGGGACAAGATCGTGCAAGAGGTGGTGAGACTCGTTCTCGAAGCCGTGTACGACAGTCCCCACGGGGCATACTTCAAGGAGAGCAGCCACGGTTTCCGCAGCTCTCGCAGCTGCCACAGCGCGTTGAAAGAGATTCAGGGGAAATGGAGCGGGACCACATGGTTCCTGGAGGGAGACATCAAAGCCTGCTTCGATGACATCAACCATGAAATACTGGTCGGTATCATGCGAAAGAAGATCAGGGAGGAGCGGTTTCTCAACCTCATCTGGAAATTCTTGAACGCTGGCTACCTGGACTTAGACGAGTCGAGGAAAGACAGCCTGGCAGGCACGCCGCAAGGCGGCATCGTCTCACCAATCCTGGCGAACATCTACCTGCACGAGCTAGACGAGTACGTCGAGCAATTGCAGCGCGAGATGGAGAAAGGTGAACTGAGACGCCCAAATCCCGCATACCGCTCGCTGCAAAAACGGCGGCAGTACTTGGCGAAGATCGGAAAGATCGAGAGCGAGGAATACAGGGAACTGGGCGTGCAGATGCGTAAGCTCCCGTCACTGGACCCACGCGACCCCAACTTTGTGCGGGTGCGTTATGTACGCTACGCCGACGATTGGGTGGTTGGGATCATCGGACCCAAACGCCTCGCGGAAGAGATCAAGGAAAAAGTGCGGCAATTCTTAAAGGCCACACTAGACCTGACTCTCAGCGAGGAAAAAACGGTGATCACCAATGCCCGAACGTCAGACGCCAAGTTCTTAGGGTACAGAATACGGCTCGGCAGGTCCAAAACAGCGGAACAGAAACAGAAGGTAACAACGGGCAAGGACGGGAAGGTCTTCAAACGGAGATCGACCGGAATGCAAATTGTGCTGAAGGCCCCGACGGGAGAGTTAATAAAGAGGCTCTGCCAGAAAGGCTTCTGTGACGCGAGTGGCAGACCCCTGCACAAGAAAGCCTGGACCCTGTTGGACGAGGACCAGATCGTGAGCCTGTTTAGCTCCGTAAACCGGGGCTTGCAGAACTACTACCGGCCAACGGACAACTGGGTGGAACTGAGCAGGATACAGTACATCCTGAAGTTCTCGCTGGCGAAAACGCTGGCGGCCAAAAGACAGGTGCCCATCACCCGGATCATCAGGGACAAGGGCATTCGAGTCACTGTCACGCGCAAGGGGCAGCAACGGACCATCGCATTCTACTGCAATACGGACTGGACAATCGACAGGGCGGCTTTCACCAACAGCCCCGCTATCGATCTGGTGCGGATGCACGAACGGATGCGCGTAAGGTCCAAGCTGGGACGACCGTGCTGCATCTGCCTCGAAACTGTCGGGGTAGCGATGCACCACGTGAGGCACATACGGAAGATGACCGAGCGGCAGGCGAGGGGCTTCACGGCCCTGCTGGCCAAGCTCAATCGGAAACAGGTCCCCGTGTGCCGAGAGTGTCACCGGAAAATCCACGACGGAACATACGACGGGTTGAAGCTATCCGACCTGGCGTATGACCCGAGCTAGTCTCGCAAGAGGCTGGGAACCCCGGCGGGGTTTGTCCACAGGCCGCGCCGGAGGGGCGAGTACCTGAACAACCGAATACACGACGCACCGGCATTACAGCCGGAAACGTGCAGTCGTGCGGAGAGAGTTGTTTGTACTCCCTACGAGTAGGGTTGAGGGCCCTTAAGTTGGGTCGTGACTGAGCGCCCGACGCTCAACCCGAATTCAGGTCGCAGGAACACAGCTACTGCTCCCCACGACGGCGCAGCGCCGCGTAGGAGGTGGTTTCGCTGTGGTCTTTAGGGCCGTCTAGGACGGAAGTCGGTGCCTTTGGAGAGCCGGATACG
>DASTKE010000010.1:0-2645 GCA_035716105.1 Ktedonobacteraceae bacterium
CTGGAACTCGACCAATCACCAGATACCGGTGAACCGGGAACGCGCTTTTTCCGCTTCGTGCTCAATGGCGTGCCAATCTTCGCACGTGGAGCCGACTGGATTCCCGCGTCCTCTTTCGTCGGAGCGATCAGCGCGGAACGCTATGCCATGCTCTTGAAAGCGGCACAAGAGGCGCACATGAACATGCTGCGGATATGGGGTGGTGGTATCTATGAACATGATGTCTTCTACGAGCTATGCAACCGGTTGGGCATCCTGGTCTGGCAAGATTTCATGTTCGCCTGCGCCATGTACCCGGAGGATAATCCCAACTTTGTGCATGAGGTAGAAGAGGAGGCCCGCTACCAGGTACACCGGTTGCGGAACCATCCGAGCATGGCCCTGTGGTGCGGCAACAATGAAAATCAGTGGATTCACGACCGCACCTACTGGGACACCCCGGACTATCCCGTTCCTGGCTCGCTCTACTACGACAAAATTCTCCCTCAGATCGTCGGCGAGCTTGACGGGAACATCCCGTACTGGGCCGGTAGCCCCTACGGCGGAAATGACTACAATAGCATGGAAGACGGTGATCTGCACAACTGGCAGGTGTGGCACGGCAATCTCCCCCGGCGCTTTGGTGAAAAACCACGTGCGGATCAAAGCCCGGAGGGAGTGTCCTTTCTGCACTACGCATCAGATATGGGCCGCTTCATCAGTGAATTTGGCATGCACGCATCACCTGTCTATGAGACTCTGCGCCGCAACATCCCATCCGATCAGCTCTACCATCATAGCCCCTCGCTGGATCACCACAATAAGGACAACCCTAAGAATAAGGGCGACAATCTGATGCTAACGGTGACGGGACTGCCCACCAATCTGGAGCAGTACATCGACTACAGTATGATTGCCCAGGCAGAGGGACTCAAGTTCGGCATTGAGCATTACCGGCGACGGAAACCTCATTGCTCCGGCACGCTCATCTGGCAACTGAACGATTGCTGGCCAGTCTTAAGTTGGAGCATTCTGGACTACTATGGTTTCGGCAAAGCTGGCTACTTTTACACCAAAAGAGCTTACGCCCCGGTACTGGCCTCTTTCAAGGAGGGAAATGACGGTGACGTTGAACTCTGGATGACGAACGATACGCTGAACGAGGTAACGGATACACTCACAATTAGATACGGAACCTTCGCGAACGGGACTGTATGGGAAGAAAGCTGTCCGGTACGAGTGGTGGCCAACAGCAGCCAGGTTGTCTGGCGCAGTGATGCAAGGAAGATTACTGTTGGCCCTGACAGCTACCTGTCGGTACACTCGAAGGACAGCCTCTTCCCGGCAAATCGATACTTCTTTTCTCCCATCAAAGATATGCAACGTTCACCGGCGCAACCTGAAATGACAATCACGCCCTATGGTGAGCACGAGCTACATGTTCATCTTCGCGCAGTGAACTATACGTATTTCTTGCACCTCAGTGTGTCAGACGAACGGACGCACTTCACCGACAATTACTTCGACCTCGAAGCGGGAGAAAGTCGCACCATCATCCTGACGAATCCATCTATCACGCTCACTCCTGAAATGGTTTCAGTCGGTTGGCGCTAGAAGCTGAGCGCGTTTGATTGCCTCATTAGCTCATTTCGGCTTATTCCCGCACAACGAAGCGGCTGGTGGCGATAAGAACGGGTTGATCCTGGGCATTGGTGTAACGCAGTTGGAGCGTCACGAGGTCGATAGAGGTCTGTCTGGGGCCTTTGCGACTGGCACCATCAAGCACAGTTATCACACCCGTCAGCGTTTCGCCGGGATAATATGGGGCCAGATATTCATAGGACTCTTCGAGATGTAGGAGCCGGGAGACGTTGAGACCTAATTCGGTGAGCTGCTCTACAAAGTGGGTATTCTCCCAGAAGAGGAAAAGCGTTCCTGCTGTGGGGAAAAAAGGCACGCCGGCATAGCCAGCAGATTGTGCTGCTTGCGGGCCATAATAGATGGGGTTATCATCGCCAATGGCAAGCGCCAGCTCGCGCATTTTCGTCCGCTCAATCGTAACAGAAAATGGTGGGAAGCTGTACCCAATTCTGCTGGTATCAAACATAGCACCTACCCCTCACACCTGAATAATAAGTCCTTTGACGGTACTTATTATAGTGCATCTTGAAGAGTCGGGAAAGGGATTTGTGTGTACGAACTTTTCAAGTTCTGAATATTTCGGTAATGTATCATTACCATATTTCAAGCCTGTTTCAGTTTCATTTCAGTTCTGTAGACTACACTTCTGGCAAGTACAAATCAGAACGTCTCGATATCGTCAGCGAGTAAGCAATGGAGGTTGTTTATGTTGAAAAAAGCGTATCGTGCCAGCATTGGGAGGGGAGCAGCATTTCTTATGCTTGCTATTCTCATGGCAGGTTTTATACTCGCTTGTGGCTCCCCGGCGCAGACTGCAAGCCAGTCTAAATCAACGTCCGTTTCTCCCACACCCACACCGACAGCAACACCCACAGTCGAGGTGAACGCGCTTCCCACGCCATTGGCGAAGCCCATCGTCTCTACCGGCTTTTCAGGGAACAGCTTGCAGGTGGTCGTGGCGAATGGCGTAGTCTATGCCGGTACCGTCAATAATGGCTTTTATGCTGTGAGGGCGAGCGATGGCA
>DASTKE010000011.1:0-12660 GCA_035716105.1 Ktedonobacteraceae bacterium
AAGCGGGAGCGAAATGAAAGAAGAACGCTCAATTGACGTATCCATTCTGCCACTATATCTTGTTGTGGTAGTGGTCAAAGAAGGAATGCTGTGGTAGAGTAAAGAGCAGACAACCTTTGAGAGATGCAAGTCCCATAAGATGACTGTCACCGTTTTTTTTGTCCACTACGAGGTTACTACTCGTAGTTGAACTGGCGAAGCAGAAGAGCAGAAGGTGCGCCAGGTGGAGATAATGGGAGAGTTCGATGTTTTTGGAGGAAAAGAAATGGCTAGAGTAAGTCTAACCTGGGAAAACGGTGTTCAGCGCAATAGTTTTATACAGTTCATCGATATAAATCTGCGAGGAGCAGGCCAGGTGATGTTTCAGAACAATCCACTCACTGGCCTGCTGTTCATTATCGGGATATTCTGGGGTGCGATCGCTGCTGGAAGTATCGCGATTGGGATCGGCGCTGTCGTCGCCTTGCTGATCAGCACTCTCACAGCTATGGTGCTGAATGTGGATATAGGATCCCTACGCCAGGGCCTCTACGGGTTCAATGGCATTCTGGTTGGCATAGGAGTGGCAACATTTATCCAGAACACCCCTCTGATGTGGGTATATCTCATTATTGGTGCCGCTCTATCCACGGTTGCCATGCTGGCTATCACGAATCTGATGAAGAACTGGGGGATGGCAGCACTGACATTTCCTTTTGTGCTGACAACGTGGTTCCTTCTGCTCGCCGTCTATCAGTTCACCCACCTCCCGATCGGATCGTTAGGCCCGCCAGCCCTTCCACTTAGTGGGAACCTGCCAGGGACGAATATGCCACTCACGGTCAGTTTCCTCTTGACCGGTTGGATCACAGGAGTATCGCAGGTCTTTCTCATCAACAACGTCGTTACCGGGATCATCTTTGTCATTGCCCTCGCGGTTAGCTCGTGGCAAGCGGCAATTTTAGCGTTGGTTGGTGCTGCGGTGGGCCTGAGCATCGCGCTACTGTTTGGTGCAAATGCGCACGGTATTGGCACCGGACTGTACGGCTTCAGTGCCGTATTGACGGCAATTGCATTAGGCAGCGTCTTTTATTCGCCATCTTTCAAAGTGGTGCTCTATACCATTGTGGGCGTGATCCTTACCGTCATTGTTCAGGCCGCACTGAACACTGCATTGTCACCCATTGGCATACCAACCCTTACTGCGCCGTTCGTATTGGCAACATGGCTATTCCTGCTGCCGAAAGAGCAATTCGCGCCTGAAACGGTGTGAGTGTTCTCGAACGCTCGATTGCTGGCATTCAAGATCATGCAGCAACTTGCCTCTGGCAAGAGCTTACCTGCCAGCCCATCACCTCGCAGATGAGCAATGGAAGCCCTCTTTGCTCACTTGCAAGCGTTGCCCTGTGATGTCCTGGAATACCCCCTGGCCTCTTCATCGGTAATTATACCTACCCATGTATTAAATAAGCAAATTGATTATAATTATATTGAATTGATTTCATATATGATGATATAATAATATCCGTTGAGTATTTAATAGTATAATTAGCATTTAGCAAAGGAATGAATTGATGCCAAATAACGATTTCTGGTTGATAGTACGCAGACAGGCGGAAAAGGCGGTGTGTTGCTACGCGCGGGGTATCATCGAAGTGGAAACGTTGGCTGAGTTGATGATTCGCGAATGGGAGATGCAACACGCTGCAGATGCGTTCCCTTCGCAGGTGGAAGTAGCGCGTATTGCGCAACGGCTTTGTAGTCGTGCATTATACGAGGCGTGGCGCTCGCCTGATGAGAATGTGTGCAATCGGGCTTTTGAGGCGATGCGCAGCTACCTGTCCGCTTTGTTGCAAGCCTGCAATGCGATGTTATGCCAGGGCAACTTCTATGCTGCTGACGATATCCTGAACCAGACCCTTGAAACGCTGCACTGCTTGCTCACGCGAGGTGCTGAGAACGCTGGTCCGAATGAACCAGCCGCGTTTCTGAAGTGGATTGAGATCATTATGAGGCGAAAGGCGTCAGCCTATGTGAAAAAAGATGGGCAGGATGTCTCGATTTCATTGGATGAGCAGGTTGCGCAATCAGAAGATTCTGATGAGCGGTGGGAGGACGAGTGCAATCCTGATCCGTTGAAACATCTGCTGCGTGAGGAATTGCAGCAGGGTCTCACGGCTGCAATTCACTCGCTGCGCAATCCGAACTATAAGCAGGTGCTGGTGTATAGCTTCCTGGAAGAGATGGATGAGAGCGAACTGGCGCGGCGTCTCAATGCCCCGGTTGACAAGATTTATCTGTGGAAACACCGCGCTTTGAATGCCCTGCGCAAGAATCAGCAAGTGATGCAGGAACTGCGTTTGTTGGCTTCAAGGTAAAAACGCCAGCGTACGAGTGATCGCACGTCGGCGTGTGTGAAAAATGAGTTAGTCCTGTTCGCGTGCTCTGGCGCGCTCGTGCTGGGTCAGGTAGCGCTTGCGCAGGCGAATGGTCTGCGGTGTCACCTCGACCAGTTCATCATTGTTGATAAAGTCGAGCGACTGTTCCAGGCTCATGAGAATGGGCGGAGTCAGGCGCACGGCGATTTCGGCGGTTGAGGAGCGAATATTCGTCTTCTGCTTCTCTTTGCAGACGTTGACAACCAGATCAGCCGGGCGCGAATTCAGGCCGACAATCATGCCTTCATAGACCTGCGTACCGGGTTCGATAAAGGTATCACCACGCAGTTGCGCATTGTTCAGGCCATACGTCATCGCCACGCCCATCTCAGAGGCGATCAACGCGCCCATGCGTGCCGTGCCGATCTTGCCCATCCAGGGTTCGTAGTCGATCAACATGCTGCTCATCGCTCCGTTGCCCTGCGTCAGTGTCAGGAAGGCGTTGCGGAAGCCGATCAGGCCGCGAGTGGGAATGCGGTACTCCAGGCGTACATTACCCGCGCCATCGTTGGTCATGTTGCTCAACTGGCCTTTGCGGATGGCTAGCGTCTCGGTAAGCACGCCGATATACGCATCGCGGGTATCTATGACCAGGTGCTCGATTGGTTCCAGTACTTTGCCGTTTTCCTCGCGGGTGATTACTTCCGGGCGCGAGACCTGGAATTCATAGCCTTCGCGGCGCATGTCTTCTATCAGCACGGAAAGATGGAGTTCGCCGCGACCGGAAACGATAAACTCGTCCGGTGTGTTGCCATCCTCGACGCGCAAGCTGACATTGGTCTCCAACTCACGATAGAGGCGAGAGCGCAACTGCCGCGACGTTGGATATTTGCCCTCGCGCCCCGAGAAGGGCGAAGAGTTCACTCCGAAAGACATTTTCAGCGTCGGTTCGCTGATGGTGATGGTGGGCAAGGCTTCGGGTGCATCCACGTCGGCGATGGTTTCGCCGATATTGGCATTTGGAATACCTGTCAGCGCGACGATGTCTCCTGCTACTGCTTCGGGAACCTCGACACGCTGTAAGCCCTTGTAGGTCAGCACAAGATTTACCTTCTGGCGTGAAACAATGCCGTCACGGTTGATGTGGGCTACAAAGGTATTGGGTGCGATGCGTCCGCGCACAACCCTGCCGATAGCATATTTCCCCTTGTAGTCGTCATAGTCGAGTGCGGCTACCAGCATTTGCAGGGGGGCATCCAGTTCAACCTTTGGTGCGGGAACCGTGTTCACAATGGTCTCGAAGAGCGGTTCCAGGTCGAGACGCTCGTCGCCCGGATTGTACATGGCTACGCCATCGCGTCCGATAGCATAGAGCACGGGAAAATCGAGATGCTCGTCTCGCGTCGCCAGTTCCAGAAAGAGGTCCTGCGTCCATTCCAGCACCTGTTCAATTCTGGCGTCGCGCCGGTCAATTTTATTGATGACCACAATGGGCTGCAGATTGAGTTCCAGCGCCTTCTGCAAGACAAAGCGCGTCTGTGGCATCGGGCCTTCTACGGCATCGATGAGCAGAATACAGCCGTCAGCCATATTCAGCACCCGCTCGACCTCGCCGCCGAAGTCGGCATGTCCAGGCGTATCGATAATGTTGATCTTGGTGCCACGATAGATAATGGCGGTATTCTTCGCCAGAATCGTAATGCCGCGCTCGCGTTCCTGGTCATTGGAGTCCATAATCAGGTTGCCCACCTGCTGATTTTCACGGAAGATGTGGCTCTGCTTGAGTAAGCCATCGACCAGTGTAGTTTTCCCATGATCGACATGAGCGATAATGGCGACGTTGCGTATATCTTCCCTGGTAGTCAATCGCGTATCCTCTTGTACATGTGTTTTCTCTGTTTTTACCTGCATCATCCTTATACCTTATTCCTTATGCGTGCCATGCGATATTTAAGCATAAAAAAGCGCTCTTGTATTTCCTGGTCGGCTCTCCCATAATGATTGACGAGTATATTTCAGATGGGGATTATGCCATGAGAGGAATGCGCAAACAGCACAAATAGCACCCTGACCTGTTCTCAAGTATACTCTTTGCTGAGAGAAAACGCAAGAACATAGCAAATAGTGGGTGTAGTTCATTTTTTTGCGTCCACGCCTGGGATGTGCTCAAAAAGGGAACCTGGTATGCTCGGACGCAAAAAATGAACTACACCCGCAAATAGTCAGGGGCTTGCCTCTTAAAAATAACTCTCGATACCTCCACATTACGCGAGAAGCATCACTCATGATAACCGTGCTGAAGCGCGGAAAATTCCCTTGCTTCTTACTATTGATCCGCTGATCCAGCGCGAGCCAGGCCGTGCCCGTAGTTGCCTTGAGGTTTGTTCAGCATCTGATCAATATTGTAGCAGGCGGTAATCAGGGAGAGGTGGGTAAATGCCTGGGGGTAGTTGCCCAGCGCTTCACCGGTCAGCCCGATCTCTTCGGCGTACAGGCCCACGTGGTTGCTGTAGGTCAACATTTTTTCCAGCATCAAACGTGCCTCGTCCAGGCGACCGGCGCGGGCAAGGGATTCGGCGAACCAGAAGCTACAGGCGCTGAAGGTTCCCTCCGTACTCCCCAGACCGTCGTCGGCGGCTTTTTGCGGGTTATAACGATGCACCAGCGAATCGGTAGTCAGTTCTTTTTGTATGCGATCAAGCGTGGCGAGAATGCGCGGATCGGTTGGTCCAGCAAAGTTGGTCAGGACCATCAGCAGGGAACTGGCGTCGACAGCGGTTGTGCCGTAGTATTGCACAAAACTCTGGGTTTTCTCGTCCCAACCTTTTTCCATGATTTGCTCGTACACCTGCGCGCTGGTCTGCATCCATTCAGCCATTGGCGCAGGTAGGCCGCGACGGCGAGCCAGCCGCAGCGCCCGATCAAAGGCGACCCAACTGGTCAGGCGCGAGTGAACGAAGCGCCTGGGACCCCCTCGCACTTCCCAGATGCCCTCGTCTGGTTCCTGCCAGTGAGCATCCAGCCAGCTCAAGAGGCGGCGCAGATTTTGCCAGAGGTCATAGGAGATGGTATCGTAGCGGTTATAGATATAGACGGCATCCATTAATTCGCCGTAAATGTCAAGTTGCAACTGTTTATAGGCCGCGTTGCCGATACGCACGGGACGGCTATCGCGGTAGCCGGAGAGGTGGGGCAGGGTATATTCGTTTAAGTCGTGCTCACCATTGATGCCATACATGGGCTGCAAGGTGCCATTGTCCTTGAGTTCGTGGCAGCGAGCATCGAGAAAGCCCATGAATGCTCGTGCTTCATCCGTGAAGCCCAGGGTGATCAAGCTGTACAGGGAGAATGAGGCGTCACGCAGCCACGTGTAGCGGTAATCCCAGTTACGTGCTCCGCCGATGGTTTCCGGCAAGCTGGTGGTTGGAGCGGCAACAATTGCGCCGGTTGGTGCATAGGTCAGCAGCTTGAGTACCAGGGCCGAACGCTGTACCGTTTCGCGCCAGCGTCCTCGATAGGTGCATTGCGAGAGCCAGGTGCGCCAGTAACGGATGCACCCTTGAAATGTTTCATTGACTTTGCCGGGGACGATATGCGGCGGTGCAATATCACTATTTCTAGCGCTCTCCAGGATGAAGTACGCGGATTGATTTGTGTTCAGTGTAAAGGTGGCATGGACGCCGCCTTTGCCATCTTCCTCAAGTGGAACAGTTGAGGCCAATCCCAGACACAGGGTATCACTATTGAAGACAACACCATTATTGGAGGAGTAGACCACATGGGAGTCCCGTGCGTAGTTGAAGGCCGGTCGACAGGTCAACTCGAAGGCGAGAGTGCCGCGCACGACACTCACCATACGAATAATGTGGTGCTGGTGATGAGCGCTGCCACGCTGCTTGATGGGCATGAAGTCGATAATTTCTCCCACACCGTCCACTGTCAGAAAACGAGTAATCAGAATATTTGTCCCTGGCAAATAGAGCTGTTTTCTTCCCATGCCGGGTGTCTCGTGTGGAGAAATGCGGAAGAAGCCGCCCTTTTCGGCGTCGAGAATGGCACCGAATACGCTGGGGGAATCGAAGCGTGGAATGCAGCACCAGTCAATAGAACCGTTTTTGCCTACCAGGGCGACGGTATGCAGGTCGCCGATCACCGCGTAGTCATCAATGGGAAGATATGGTGTGCCTGTGCGGGGAGCCTCTTCCTTCTCGTTTTGTTGCTCTCCCTGTGCTGTGTGTTCCATCTGTGTCACCTCGTGTAAAAGAAATGTACTATTTTCTATTGTACACGGTTATCAGCGCTTTCAGGAAGATTAATGAAACACCACTGTCTTATTGCCATGCACCAGCACGCGATCCTCTGTGTGCAGGCGTACAGCTTCGGCCAGCACGCGGCGTTCCACCTCTTTGCCCTTGCGCATCAGGTCCTCTAGCTGGTCGCGGTGATTGCAGTGAATGACATCCTGAGCAATGATCGGCCCTTCGTCCAGGCTCTCGGTCACATAATGTGCTGTCGCGCCAATCAGCTTGACTCCGCGCTCGAATGCCTGCACATATGGCCTGGCACCGACAAACGCCGGCAGGAAGCTGTGATGGATATTAATAATTTGCCGCGGATAGGCATTGACAAAGAATGGTTCCAGTATCTGCATATAGCGGGCAAGGATCAGAAAGTCTACCTTACCGGAGAGCCATTCGAGCATCCGCTGTTCGTCTTCCCGGCGCTGCTCCCGCCGCACCGGAAAGTAGAGATAGGGAATATCATACATCCGGGCAATCGGTTCCAGGTCGCGGTGATTGCTGACAATACAGGGAATCTCCATATTCAGCTCGCCGCTTTTCCAGCGCCAGAGCAGATCCACCAGGCAGTGATCGTACTTTGAGACAAGAAGAGCAGCGCGCCTCTGCTGTCGCGAATAGTGAACGCTCCAATCCATGCCAAAGGCTTCGGCAATCGGGGTAAATGCCTGCACCAGTGCCTCCCGGCTCAAGCTGAAGCTATCCTCGGTGAAGCTGATACGCATAAAGAACGTGCCGTGGTGCAGGTCCGTCGAGTGCTGGTCGGACTCACAGATATTGCCCTGGTACTGAAAAATGAACTGAGAAACGGCTGCCACAATTCCTGGCCGGTCAGGGCAAGAAATCAACAGTGTAATCCTCTGATCTTGTGTTGACGTAGACAAAGCGCCCTCCCACCTTCTCATGTTGGATACCGCCAATTATATCTATTGAAGTTGTCTCTGTCATTGTATCATCTAAAAGTACCTCGTTTTTGCTGTTGGTTGCTCTTTTTTCGTAATTTGAGACCTGGTTGTCTCTTTTTGAATGGTACCTGAGTTTTTGTTGGAGCTATGCTTTTTCGGATGTTGATTGTGTTTGTTGTATCTACCTGGGACTGGGTATGAACACCTGAACCACCGGTAAATACGAGGTGCTGTTCTATCAGCTCCTGAAGCAGCGATTGGTGAAATTGCTGACCAGCATATATGCCTCGACGATTGAGAAATGTAACGCCTCCTCCCATTACTTGCCAGGTGGCAATACTGTTTGAGTTATAGAGACGTGCTCGAATAATATAGTTACCGTTTTGTGTTTGTTCGAGTCGTGGCATTGGCTGTTCCTTTTCTTGTTTGATATCGGAGAAGTGGAGCCTCTTCCTCATTACAGTATACTTGCTGCCACCAAATAGATATACCTATTCGTTTGCGCTGAAGATGATATACTCATATTAGTCGAAGCGAATACATTTACGGAGGCATTGTTCATGTCATCACCCCTGCGTATTCTTACGGTTGATGTGGGGACGGGAACGCAAGATATCCTGCTTTTTGAGAGCGGCAAAACGATTGAAAACTGTTTTAAGATGGTCATGCCGTCGCCAACTGTCATTGTAGCGGAGCGCATCCGGCGGGCAACGGAGCAAGGACAGCCTATTTTGCTGACGGGTGTGACGATGGGTGGCGGCCCCTGTCACTGGGCGGCTCGCGATCACGCGCTGGCAGGCTATGCCGTAGCTGTAACGCCAGAGGCTGGCCGCACCTTTGATGATGACTTGACGATGGTCGAGCAGATGGGTTTTGAGATTATCGACGAGAATGAAGCGGCGCGACGGGTGGAACATTCCGGCTGGCTGCATATCGAACTGCAAGATTTTGATGCACATGCCATCGTCACCGCTCTGCGCGCCTTTGATGTCAGCCCGACCGTCGATGCGCTAGCGATTGCCGCCTTCGATCACGGTGCGGCCCCTCCCGGTATCAGCGACCGGCGTTTTCGTTTTGATTTCATCCTGGAAACCGTCAAGCGCAGCCCGATGCCCAGTGCCTTTGCCTATTCCGCTCAAGAAACACCTGCCGACCTGACACGCCTGCGCGCTATTGCTACCAGCGCCGAACGCTATCTGGCCTTGAGCGGCTCCGATCCACAGACACCCCTTTTACTGATGGATACTGGCTCGGCAGCGGTACTGGGAGCGTTGGAGGATCCGATTGTACGCGAACAGCGCGAGAGTGTGCTATGCAATATCGGTAACTTCCACACGCTCGCCTTCCATCTCGTCGATGGACAGATCAGCGGCATCTTTGAGCATCACACGGGCGAGCTTACTCGCCCGCAACTTGAGCAATTCCTGGTCAGGCTGGCAAATGGAACGCTGACGAACGACGAGGTGTTTAACACGAGTGGACACGGCGCATTTGTATTGGGCCAGCGTGCGCCGGAACAGGCAACTTTTCCGTTCCTAGCTGTCACCGGGCCCCGCCGGTCACTGTTACGCGGGTCAGGGCTGCATCCATACGAAGCTACACCTCACGGCGACATGATGCTCGCGGGCTGCTTTGGCTTGCTGCGTGCTTTCGCCGACCACAAACCAGCCATGGCTGCTCTGATCGAGCCGTCGTTACTTGCGCGCGACTGATTTTCATCATTTCAGGAGTTATGATGGAGTGGTTACAAGGTGGGGGAGAGAAAAATGTAACTTGCTCGCGTATGGATTGCATGTTTTCTTGAGAAAGTTATTCCAATTGCTTCTGCCCGCGTGATTTCAGTGGGATGGGGTCTTTTTTGTTGGGTCTGCCACGCCGGGAGGTGCTGGTGGAGGTTGAGTTGGGTGAGTGGGTTTGCGTTTGCGAAGGTGGGGAAGTGTTCTTTCTGGACTGCATACGGGAGACTTTTTCGCGGATGAGGGTAATTTGCGAGTGGACTGCCTGGCGGGACTGCTGGAGAATGCGGGCGATTTCAGATGGTCGGTGACTATCGACCAGGTAACGGCAGATCGTCTCTTGCTTTTCTGTCAGATCGACTGACGGGTGCTCCAGGGCGGTTTTCGCCAGGTCTTCCAGTTCGCCATACCTGCTGCGTCTATAGGCGTCTAGATCGATAGGAGAGAAGAGCCAGCGGTCCACAACGCGCACACCGGGGATTCGTCCTGCTTCTACGAGGTGCATGAAATGCCAGTAACTGAGATCAAGCTGCCTGGCAGCTTCGTGGGTGGTCAACATACCATTGAGATGTTGCAGGTTATAGTGTAGTTCATCGCTCCTAAGGGCCATGTCGGACGCCTTTCTACGGGTAAGCCGTACTGCAAAGTGTCAGGCACATAATTAGCCACCATGAGTATACCATAGTGTGATAGAAGAGCGCAATAGGTCAAAAGGTTGAGATTGTTGGCGCGGGATAGTGAATGGTTCGATAAGATATAATATAAACCTGATCTTACGAACTGTCGAGCAGGTCTGTACAACGGTTATGGTAATCCAGGAAGGATGATCTTTCATGGCAGCTTTCCCTTCTGCTGAGCATGTCGTTATCATTGGTGGTGGCGCAACGGGCGCGCTGATCGCCGTTCGACTGGCGGAGCGCGGTTTCCGCGTGACCGTGCTGGAGAAGGCCCAGTTGGGCAATGGTTCTTCCAGCCGTTCCGCGGCAGGTATTAGAGCACAGTTCAGCACTGAAGAGACGGTGGCCGGGATGCAATATAGTGAGTGGTGGTACAGCCACTTCCATGACCTCTTGCACAGCCCCGCAGATATCCGTCAGCAACCTGTGATGCGCCAGAATGGCTATCTGTTCCTCTACGAATCCCCCGATGCGATTCCTGCATGGCAACCTCGCAGGCGACACGAGCTAGAGCAGATCTGGCGACATGCCCAGGCGGCAGCATCCATGCAGCAGCGGCTTGGGCTTCCTGTTGAGGTGCTGACCCCGCAGATTGTCCAGGAACGCTGGCCCCATCTCAGCCCTGATCGCCTGGTGGGAGCGACCTGGTGTCCGACCGACGGTTTTCTTTTGCCGCATATGGTCTATAGTGAAGGATTCCGGCGGGCAATCGAACTGGGTGTGCAGGTGCAGCAGCAAACCGAGGTGCTTGGTGCCATCCTCCACGCTGATCGCATCAGCGCGCTAGTGACGAACAAGGGAACGGTTGAGGCCGATTGGTTCGTCAACGCGACCAACGCCTGGGCGGCTCGTCTGAGTCCACGCATTGGTGGTATGACACTGCCCGTCTCTCCGCTCAAGCGCTACCACTATTTCCTCAAGCCTTCGCAGCCTGTGATGGATGCAGCGGCGTGGCACCAGCTTCCCATGACGATCTACGGTGTAGGAAGCCAGCGAGGGGCGCACTCACGCCCAGAAAATGATCTCTTGCTCCTGGCCTGGGCGCACGAGACGGAGCCAGAGACAGATTTTAGCGATACCGACCAGGATCGTATTGATCCCCCATTTCGCCATGATAACGGCATTGACAACTACGGATACGCCATCCTTGCACAGATGGAGGAATTCTCTCCGCTGCTTGCCAACTCAGGCGGCATCATAGCGACAAGCTGTGGCTTCTATGGCACCACGCCCGACGCCAATCCGCTCCTCGGTCGCGACACGCAGCAACAAAACCTCATTCACGCGGTTGGTTTCTCAGGACACGGATTTACAAATCTCAATAGCAAACCGATACGGCCAATCCCCCTGCGTCGGATACACGGTCACTCTGGTGCCAAGAATTCGAACGGCCAAGCGCAATTCATCATACGAAGCAGCATGCAGGTACGCCGGGTCTGTCAAAAACGGACGCACATTATTTGCCCAGGCCTCAAACTTCCCCAGTTCAACTTCGACCTCCATGCGCTTCTCTTCATCATCTGCAATATCGTGGAGCATCGCTTTGGCTTGCGCCTTCTGCTGTTCCAGGTGGTTCATCTGTTGGGCAAGCCCTGCTACCATATCATTCGTTGTCGCCTGTCGAGCAAGCTCGTAGAAGTTCCGTATGGACTGGTCAATCTGGGCAATCATTGCTTCAATACTGGTTGTATCAACAGGTGGCTTCTGACTGTTGCGGATCTCATCAACTCTCGCACGGATAGTCTCAGGGTTTTTGAGTACTTCGGCAATGTGCTCCTTCACCGCCTGCTCAATATAAGGAAGGTTGATTTGCGTGCGATGGTTATAAACCACGCCAACATCTCCTCCGGCACTTCGCCTGCACAAGTACATAGGACACGTCTTTCGGTTGCGAATAGACGATTTTGATGGATACGAGATGTACATCTGATGCCCACAAATCCCACAGAAAATGTAGCCGGAGCGTAAAAGCCCAAGCTGATCTCTCTGCTTGTTATTGCGCAAGCTCTCGGCCTTATTGCGTCTGATCTGATCCTGAATGGCATCAAACAACTCCTTCGTAATGACCGCTGGACACGAAGGCAAGGGAATCCACTCCTCAAGCGGACGCATCGTCTCCCGGCTGACCTGCTTGCCGTTTTTGGACTTCTCAAGTGCCAACTGCTTATAGCGGTTCGCATACGGTTGACCATAGAGAATCGGGTTGCTGACAATTCTTCGAATGGTCTCAGGCGTCCAGTGTTTGCCTTTGGCTGAGGGGACACCCATAGTATTTAACGTCTGTGCAGCCTTATTGAGTGAGCCGCCTTCAGCAATTATCGTGCAGAAGAACCTGGCTACATCAACACGGGTCCACGGCTTTCCGTCGACATCGGTGTAAACAACTTCGGTATTCAGCACATACCGTCCGCTCACTTCTGTTTCGGTATCAACAAGTGTGTGCGTATAGACACAGATGCCGCCATTGGGTGCCTGACCGATCATAACTCTATCTACTCTTCCTCGCATCATGCGCATACGGGACTCTTCGACCTCGATCTCAACAAACATACTGCGAAGCGAGAGTACCGCCTTACTCATAGCATCCTCACCGAACGTCTCTTTGACCGTCTCAAGACGGACACCATACTTGAGGAGCATGTCGTAGATGACGAGAACTTCCACCTGTCTGCGACCTATCGCTCTCA
>DASTKE010000012.1:0-2196 GCA_035716105.1 Ktedonobacteraceae bacterium
AGTGAAGCTCAGATCATAGTAGGCATAGTCGTTGATGGCGACGAAGACATCACCGGCAAAGACACTACCTATCCTCACTTCCTCCATGATCTCCTTTGTAGCTCTGGCAACTGCTGGCAGCCCAAGCGTCTCAAAAAGCGGTGTCAGTGGATCAGGCAGCAGCTCGATGACACTGTTGCGCGTGTATTTTCCTCTGGGATTGGGAAGTTTCCATGCTTCTGCCTGCACTGTTGGCAAACTTTCAGAGGCACGCTGCGCATCAGGCAGGGCCGTAATTGGCCGAGCCTGCACAACGAAGACATCGCCATCCTGCAAAGCCCACTCGATATCCATGGGCTGACCATAGAGGTGCTCGATCTGCGCACCAACGCGGGTAAGTTCGGTAGCCTGCGCCGGGCTGAGTACTGCCTTCGTGCGTCGATCTGCTGGCACCGGCTCCTCGTGCGTGCCTTCGTGGGTACGCACCGTCATCACGTCCTTCTCACTGATCTGCTGCTCCATAATTGTCTCACTGGTCTTATCGACCAGGACCGTATCGGGCGTGACCTGGCCACCGACAATCGCCTCACCCAGTCCCCAGGCCGCGTTGATCATCACCTGGTCGCATGCGCCCGTCAGCGGATTGGCAGTGAAGAGGATGCCAGCAGCATCAGCCGGTACCAGCGCCTGCACCACCACCGCCAGGCTGACATCCTGCGGCGCGATGTTGTGACGGGCGCGGTAGCCAATCGCTCGCGCTGTCCAGAGCGAGGCCCAGCAACGTTTCACAGCATCCAGCACCATCGCGTCGCCGCGCATATTGAGATACGTCTCCTGCTGACCGGCAAACGACATCTCAGGCAAATCCTCGGCGGTGGCAGAGGAACGCACCGCGACGGGCAGCTCATCCCCGCCAAGTTCAGCGTATGCCCGGCGAATCGCGTCGGCAATATCATCTGGCATCGCACTCTGGGCAAACAACGTTGCTATCCGCTCCGATGCCTCTTCGAGCGTGGCGGGCTTATCGACAGCGACAATGGAAACAGCGGCCAGAATCTGCTCTTGCAGCCCGTTTTCCGTCACAAAGCGGCGATAGGCTGCCGTGGTGATGTGAAAACCGGGAGGAACGGGCAAACCAGCCGATACCAGGCGCGCCAGCGAAGCGCCTTTGCCTCCCACGCGCTCCAACGTAGCAGAAGCATCATCCAACGCTAAAACCAGAGGGATGGTTAGTTCAATGCTCATCGCGAATGCTCCTCTCTTACAAGGTTCGGCAGTCCTGCTTGCCGAACCTGCTCTTGCTCAATTGTCATCTCACGATTCAGGTATTGCATAAAGGTATGAGAAATGGACTGTAATTCAGCAGATGGGACAGAGCGAGCAGGCTCAAGCGTACAATGCACCGTCTCAGCCAGCATGTCCGCCAGTTCCTCATCAGTAAGTATGAACTCCTCCGGTACCAGTGGTGCGACAAGGAAAAATCCACCAAAAATGGCGCTCAATATGTACATTTCTGCCTTCAGGCTGAGATCGGTACGCACCAGATTCTGCTCGCGCAGCAGTTCGAGGTAGGCTTTGAAACCTGCCAGCCGTTCAGTATAGATCGTTTCGCTATGCTCGCTCTGTGCCAGCTTTCCCAGCATATCCATATCGCGCAGCAAAACAGCCTTCATCAAAGGACGCTTCACCAGTGCCAGCGCGGAGTGTTTGAGCATTCCTCGCAGCGTTGCACCTTCGGGGTCTGCCGCGATACGCTGCCTGATATCCTCTGCCATCTCCACCTTTTCACGCCTGATGAGCGCGGCGAATAGCTCTTCCCGCGTTTTCCAGTGCAAGTACATCGTACCCTTCGCCACTCCGGCCTCTTTAGAGATATCGTCGAGCGTGGTTTTGTGGTAGCCCCAGCGCAGGATCAGCCGTGCGGCGGCATCCAGGATGCGCTGCGCCCGCTCCTGCCGCCGCACATCCTCCGTCAGTGATGACATAGTTTGGCTCGCCTCCTGGCTCCGCTGGGCCAACACTCATTCTTCTTCATTAATGAAATGACCAATTAAGATGATTTAGTCATTTACCTATCCCTCAAGAATATAGCCTGAAAAGGATAAAAAGTCAAGAGCTTTGGGTGCTGATACAAAGATGCTGCTCGTGATGCTCGGCATCCTCATCCTGCTGTTTGTGCTGGGGATGGTGATAAAAAGAAGACTGTTCCGGCATTCT
>DASTKE010000013.1:0-7969 GCA_035716105.1 Ktedonobacteraceae bacterium
CCTACAAGCCACCCATCGTACTCGACCACTGCAACTCCGCCCGCAGCGTCATCGAAGCTGGTCTGAGCGCGGATACCGACTTTTGTATGCAAATCAGCCAGAGCGATACTGTCCCCGTCGTCGCGGGAGTAGATGAGAAAACGGGGCTACTGATAATAGAGGCATCTTGAACACCCTACATAGTCACGACCAGTTTCCCGAAATTTTTGTTCTCGCCCATCTCAGTGTGGGCCTGCCCGATCTGTTCGAGCGGGTAGGTGCGCTCGATGATGGGTTTGACCTTGCCGTTTGCCAGCAGGGGAAGGACGTGCTCGGCAAAGTTGCGCGTCACAGCCATCTTCTCGTCAAGCGTGCGCGAGCGCAGGGTGAGGCCGCGCATGGAGATGCGTTTGCCCATCAACATACCCAGATTGATGCTGGTTTGCGCGCCTCCCATTGTGGCGAGGAAGACGATGCGGCCCCAGGCTGCCAGCGCGTCCAGGTTCTGTTCCAGGTAGGCCGCGCCCACAAAATCCAGTACGATGTTGACGCCCACGCCCCGCGTTAAGCGCTTAATCTCGGTGGCGAAGTTCTGGTCGGAAAGCGCCACGTCCAGCCCCAGGGGTTGAGCGCGTTTCAGTTTCTCCGGCGTGCGCGAGGTGCCGTAGACCGTCGCGCCAGTTGCGTGCGCAAGCTGGATGGCCGCCGTGCCAACACCGCTGCCTGCCGCGTGAATCAGTACACGCTCGCCCATGCGCAAATTGCCGTGTGTGAAGAGCGCGTCGTGGGCGGTCATGAAGACCTCCGGCACGCCAGCCGCCTGCACGAAGTCCAGGTTTTCAGGAATTTCGACCAGCAAACCCTCCGGCTGCAGGATATATTCGGCCTGCGCGCCGCCTCCGGCCAGCCCCATCACGCGTTGTCCCGGCTGCCAGCGCCGCACCCGCGCCCCCACAGCCTCCACTACACCCGCGAACTCAAGGCCCGGTATATCCGAAGGCGATCCCGGCGGCGCGGGATAGCCACCCGCACGCTGCAAGAGATCAGCCCGGTTGATGCCCGACGCATGGACGCGCACGCGCACCTCGTCGCCCTGCGGTTCCGGCGTCGGCACCTCCTGTACCTCCAACACCTCCGGCCCACCCGGCCTGGTAATAATCGCTGCTCGCATATATTTGTCTCCTCCTCTCAAAATAGCTTCGTATCTATATCATGGCACCAGAAAGAGATTCCCTGCAAGAGAGAGGAAAAAAACAATCAGCCGTATGGCAATTGGGCCGTGGCCCGATTGGCTTACGGCTGATTGCTCTTTTCCTCTCTCTTGCAGAACTGATATGGTATAATCTGCACAACAAAAAGGCATATAGAATGAGAGACGGCAGAGGAATATCAGCATATGTTTACCCTTAATGACATCTTAGCGAGCAATGGAAACGATGCGCGGCTGCAAAGCGCCACGCCCATCAATTATGAACTGGTCTTTCCCTCGGCGCATCACGACAGCCGCCAGATCGGTAGGGATGACCTCTTTGTAGCTATTCGCGGCGAGCATGTCGACGGGCATAGCTTCATTCCAGCCGTTGCTCAACAAGGAGCGGCAGCCGTGCTCTGCGCCGAGCCAGCACCAGACGAGGAGCTTCCCGCGAATTTCCTGCAAATCGTCGTGCCAGATGTCGTTGGGGCGTTGCACAATACCGCTCGCGTGCGCACGCAGCGCCAGCGCAACACTACGCTGATCGGCATCACCGGCAGCAATGGCAAAACGAGCACAAAAGAGGCCGCCGCCGCCGTGCTAAGCCAGCAGGCACCGACGCTCAAAACCTTTGCCTCCTACAACAACGAGGTTGGCTACCCGCTCACTCTGCTGCGATTGGAACCGCAGCATCGTTATGCTGTGCTGGAAATGGGCGCGCAGTGGGTGGGCGAACTGGCATGGCTGTGCGAAACGATTGCCGCGCCCAACTGGTCGATCATCACCAACGTTGGCGCGGCCCATCTCGAATACTTCGGCTCGCAGGAGCGCGTCGTCACCGCCAAAAGCGAACTGGTGCAGGCTCTAGCTCACAACGGTATCGCCATCCTCAACTATGATGACATGAATGTACGCGGCATGAGCGAGAAAACACAGGCGCGAGTGCTCTCCTACGGACGCGGTGAACAGGCCGAGGTGCGCGGCAGCGACATTGGCGGCGATACACTGCGTGGTCGCAACTTCACGCTGAGCTACCACGGTCAGCAGGTGCGCGTGCAGTTGCGGTTGCCCGGAGAGCACGGCGTGACCACTGCTCTGGCAGCAGCGGCAGCAGGCTGCGCAGCAGGCATCTCGCTGGATACCATCGGTGCGGCATTGGAGAGCCTCGCACCCGCGAAGGGACGAGGCGAGATCAAGCCCGGCCCCAACGGCAGTACGCTGATCGACGACACCTACAACGCCAACCGCCAATCCATCCTCGCCATCATCCAGACCATGCATGAGACCACGATTGAGCAGGATGGCCAACGCTGGGCCGTACTGGGCGACATCTTCGAGCTGGGCCACTACTCACGGGCCGAGCACCGCGCCTGCGGCGAAGCGCTGCCCGGCAAGGTCGACTACCTGGTAGCAGTCGGCGACCAGGCGCGTTACTACGTCGAGGGCGCGATCCGCGCCGGTATGCCCGCCCACAACATCTACTACTTTGATGCCGATGTCGAGGACGACGCCGAGCTGACAGCCGCCAAACAGGACGCCGCCGCCCTGCTCAAGCAACACGTCCGCACCCCCGACCTCGTGCTTATCAAAGGCTCACGCGGTATGCGCATGGAAACGATGCTATCAGAACTGTAGGGACGCCATTGATCGCACGGACACGCTCAAGTAATTCGTGACAGCTTCCATGAATACTGCTGACTTGATCTGATTATGTAACCAGTACGTAGTACTGAATGGGAGGGAAATGCTCAACAAGCAGGAAAGGCAAGTCTGGACGGCAGCTTTTCTTTCCTGCCCCTCATCCTTTAATAGCACTACCCTACCCATCCTGGCGCTCTAAGAGGCGGGCGATGGCGCGGTCGGTCACTTCGAGGCCAGCCTTGAGAGTGGCGGCTTTGTATTCGCGCACGAGCATCTGGTATTCGAGCAGGCGCGGGCGGCGCGTAGGCCGCTCGGCGTATTGCTGCCGCGCCCACTCCATGTGCTCAAGCTGCTTAATAAGGCTGAGGCGGTGCTCCATCAGGTGTTTGAGGGCTACCTCGTCTGAGGTCTCACCACAGAAAAAGAGCTTGGTGAGGAAGTCGTCTTTGTTGAAACGTTCGGGTACGTCGGTGTGCAGCCAGCGATCGAGTTCGGTCTGCCCCGCCGGTGTCAGGCGGTAGAGCTTGCGGTTGGGGCGGCTTTTCTGCACGATCACCTCCGCCTCCACCAGTTGTTCGTGGCTCAGACTCTTCAGCGTGGTGTAAATCTGGCTGTTGCCCGCGTTCCAGTAGCTGGCGAGGGCACGATCAAACGCCTGCTTGATGTCGTAGCCGCTCATGGGCCGCGCCCCCAGCAGACCGAGAATAATGTAGCGCAGCGTATTGCGCGAGCGTTCTTCCACCCCTTCTCCGCCCTGTGCGCCTGGTGTGCCTCCCAACTCAATTGATCCAGAAAGCTCTTCATCCTGCTCTGGTTTAGTGAGCCTGGCCACGCCATTGCTCTTCGCGGAATGCACGCGCCGTTTCGCCGGTGTCACGTGTCCATTCTGTTCCATCGCTATGCTATCACGTTGATCGGTCATGTATCCTTGCCCTACCAGTGTATTTGGAATATAGGCTATTATATCACTCTGGGAAAAGATGGGTACGCGCAGCTAACGCGGCGTCGACTCATCAGGACGAAAAGGAGCGCCGTGGCCCGGTACGATCAGCGCTGCCACTTGCAGCACGCGCTCGCGATTACGGTGTATGGCTGCCATGTCGTCGGCGAGCGGGTCTTCGGCGGGTCCGGCTGCCGACCACCAGAGGTGCGTGAAGGCCACCACGCCATCGCGTGTGCCGACCAGGGTCGTGATATCCTGTGGCGTATGCCCAGGTGTCGCGATCAGGCGAATGGAAGGGGTCAGTTCGTAGCCTTCCGCCGGACGATCCTCCCAGCTATCGCCCTGATAGATGGCCCAGTAATCGTGGAAACGGGCGTGCGGAAACAGGGCCGCGTTCAGGGTGTGATCGGGATGGTGATGAGAAAAGATCACGTCGGTGATGGCTGCCGGTGTCTCGCCCAGAGCGGCCAGTGGCTCAAGTATAGCGCTGGGATCAGGCACCATGCCGGGATCAATAATCACACGCACATCCCCCTCGCGCACCAATGCCACCGTCGAGGCAACACGACTGGTGGTCGGAGTAGCGCCTGCTCTCGCGTAGCCATCAAAGAGAATAGAGACCTCGGCTGATGAAGCTTCCGGTCGGTCATTACCTGTCGCCATATTTCCAACTCCTCATGAATAGTCTTCCAACCTTAAGCGCAACTGAACGTACATGTTGGTGGAGATTTCTCTGATGAGAACGCTCCTATTATATACTTTACAGAGACCATAATCGATGCTTTTTACTGGACAGAAAAAGAAAAGGGAGAAAGCAATGGATGCACGATTTTACAACACGAACGAGCTGGATATCGCCCGGCTCGCGACCGACGTGGAAAACCTCTATCGCTCACAGGGATATCACACGCAGCAGATCAGCAATGATGACCAGGTGATGGTACAATTAAAAAAGGGCGGCGACATCGAAGCCCTGCTCGGTATGCAGGCAGCCCTGTCGGTGACGATCCAGCGTACCGGCGGAGGGGTGATGATTGCCACCGGACAGCAAAAATGGATTGACAAGGCAGCCGTGGGCGTCGCGGGCATCGCGATTCCTCCGCTGTGGCCACTGCTGGTTACGGCAGGCTTCGGCGCGTTCCGGCAGGCCAGCCTCGCCAGCCAGGTGCTCAACATCATCGATGGTCTGGTACGCCAGCAGCAGCCAGGCGCACAGGCTGGCCCGGCACCAGCGCAGGCATAGACGGGAAACACGTAGAGACGATTGGATTGGCTGCCAGATATCCACTTGTATGTAGGGGCTTCGCATCGAGCCGGGATAACAAGCGCTCTGTAATACCCGGCACATGCTGCCCATTGTGTTAGGAGAGAAGAGGATGGATGCACGATTTTATAATACGGAAGAGCTAGATATCGAAAAGCTGGCCAGCGACCTGGTGAATGTGTACCTGGCACAGGGCTATCAGGCCCAATATATTGGCAATAGGGATCAGATGCTTGTACAGTTGAAGAAGGGCGGCGATTTTGAGGCTCTGATCGGCATGCAGGCTGCCCTCAGTGTGACTATACAGCGTACTGCTGGCGGCGTGATGGCAATGATCGGGCAGCAGAAGTGGCTAGATAAAGCGGCGGTCGGCGCGGTCGGCGTGGTTGCCATGCCCGTGCTCTGGCCTCTGATGCTGACGGCAGGCGTGGGCGCGGTGCGGCAGGCTAGCCTCTCGAACCAGGTGCTCAATATGGTGGATGGCCTGGTGCGGCAGCAGCGCCCAGGCATCCAGGGCGGTCCTATTCCCGTCCAACTGCTGCCGCAGGTGCAGCAGATGTGGTCGCCTGCCCCAACCTATACACCGCCCCCGTCATATATTCCGCCAGGGCCGATTGTGAATGCTCTGCCCGCCCCGGCTCCCATGCCGCAGGCACCCGGCAGGCTGCGCTGTCCCGACTGCAATACGCCCTACGAAGAGGGTGATACGTTCTGCACAGGCTGCGGGCGCTCATTGAAAACGCTCTGCCCCAACTGCAAGACCGAACTGAAGCCGGATGTCGCCTTCTGCCCGAAATGCGGCGCGTCCACCTACCAGTCAATGACCGCGACACAGGCAGCGCGATCGGCTCCGGCACCCGCACCCACACAGGCTCCCGCGCCGCTCTACACGCCACCGCCGCAACCGGCACCACCCCCACAGCCAGAGGCACCACTATATACGCCTCCAGCCTACACGCCACCGGTGCAGCGAGAAGCGCCGAGCTATACACCGCCAGTGCAGCCGAAGCCACAACCGCCAGCGCCACCGCAGCCCTACGTGCCACCGAAGCCGCAGGACCTGCCAACACCGCCAGCACCGACGGTGACGTACATTCCTGCTCAGCCGAAGCCGGAGACACCGAAGCAGCCAGCAGCGCAGCGCCAGCAGGCACCGCTCTACACGCCTCCGGTGCAGCCACAGCAGGTAACGCCGAAAGCGCAGGCACCGGCAAACGCGGCCACGCCGCCGAAGCCAATCCAGCCCCGGTCATCCAGCCAGCCAGCGTATAACCCGAACGCGGCCTGGGGAACCTTGACCTTCAGCGACGGCAAGCAGATTACACTCAGCGGCGAGCGCGCCATGGTGGGCCGCTACGATCACGATCTGGGCGGCGTCAATCCAGAGGTCGACCTCGGCCCGATGCAGGGCGCGGATACCGTCTCACGCATCCATGCCGTGATCGAACACATCGGCGGCAACTACACGCTGACCGATCTGAACAGCACAAACGCCACGCGCCTCAATGGGAAGCGCCTGGAACCCGACAATGCCGCGCCTCTCAACGACGGTGATACCCTCACCTTCGGCAAAGTGACCTGCACGTTCAAAAAAGTGTAAACAACAATCATACACAAGGGGGGAGTGCCGCGGCACTCCCCCATTGTGTATGATTGTTGTTTACACTTTAGTAGATGATGATGTGTGTGTAGACCTGTACGAAGTTGTAGAGCCAGCCGGCGTTGTCCTTCGACATGTTGACGCAGCCGTGCGAGCCGTGAATGGAGTACTGCGTGCCGCCGGGATCGAGGTGTGGGAAGTTCGTGCCGGGACCGTACTGGCTGCGCCACCAGCTATCGTGCAGGAAGTAGCCATTGCTATGGAATTGCATCGCGTAGTTGATCGGCGTCGGCGGATACCAGTCCGGGGAGGATTGTGGTTCGGTGGATTTGAACTCGGTGGGCGACTTCTTCCCTTCGACCCACCATGTTCCCGGAGGTGTTGGCAAATCTGGCTGCCCGGTCGTCACCTGCCACGCATTGACCAGCTTCCCATTATCATAGACGCGCATCACTTGCTCCGCGAGCGAGATCACGACAACTTTGGAGTTCATGTATCCATAGTGCTCCATTAGCTGGGTATCTGTCTTATGCACCTGGTTATAGGGCGTCTTGTCGCCATAGTCCGTTACCATCGCCTGGAAGTTGGTGAGATCCATGTTCAGGTCTTCGACGGCCTGCTGGTAATCGGCCAACGTTTTCGCCGAGGAGATTTCACCCTGCAACCACAACGGGCCGGTAGCTCCGTTTGAGCCATACTCGTAGCCAAGCGGGTAGGTGGTGTTGTTATACGAGTCATGATAGGTATGCTGCTTGCCGAAGTCCGCGGCCTTCTGCTGTAATTCCTTGAACAGGAAATTGGTCTGTGCTTTCATGGCCGGTATCTGGATGGCCGTGACGTGCGTGTTCAGGGTATTGAGCGCGGTTTTGTACGTCGCCGTGCTGCTGGAGGACTGCAGCGCCTGCTGGTCGCTGGTATACTGCCGCTGATAGGTCGTGACATCGCCGTTCGACTGCTGCATCAGGGCGATCCACTGCTGGAACGTCTGCAACTGCGCGTTCCCCTGATTTTGTAATGCCGGGTCAACCTTCGGCGTCGGCAGTGCCGCCGGCTCACCGGGAGCGATAGAACCTTGCGAGGGCGTGCTGCTGCACGCGCTGAGGAAGAAGAGGCAGAGCAAGAGTCCGCTCAGCAGCACTGTGTGCCAGCGATGCCCCGTTACAGTGCGTATTCGTTCATGCATTTTAAACATAAAACTCATCCTTTATCATATACCCTGGTAGAAGCTTTCATGTATATAATACCAAATACTCTTCAAATTATTCAGACGTTTGAACTTGGCCGATAGTTTCGATCATGTTCTGAGAGCGGGTGAGGTGTGAGGATGGCGCAAAGCGCCATCCTCACACC
>DASTKE010000014.1:0-3725 GCA_035716105.1 Ktedonobacteraceae bacterium
CGGGCAGGCAGCGTATCACCTGTTGGAAGGTGATGAACCTGACAAAGTAGATGCGAACATCGCCGCGCTCACTCCGCAAATAAAGACGCTGTTGCAACAACTCTCGCCCAGCAGCGTCATCAATCAGATTCGCGCCCCCATCTACCTGCTGCACGACCGCAACGACCAGTTCGTCTCTTTCACCCAATCACGTGACTTTGCCCAGGCGCTCACGCGCATCAACCACCCGCATGACTTCGCCGAACTTGGCATCTTCCAGCACGTCGAAGTTCGCCCTGATCTCACCCTGAACCAGACTCTCACGGATGGCACCAACCTCTCTCGCATCCTCACCGAAATGCTGCTCGCTGGCTCGTAACAAAATGGAGGTCTCACATGCTCGCACTCTCACTACTCTGGCTCATCTTCTCCATGTGTTGTGGCTAATGCAAACAGGACTTTTACACGGACTCGTCGGTTTTTAGTACCAAGTATATCTTTTACGGAGGTAGTAACTCTTTCGCTTACAAGTTTTGGTGCCTGGTGTATTAAAAGCTGTGGAAGGCTGCAATCCCGGAATAATTATTATGACGATAGCTATCATTTTGTTGGCTATACTCAAGGGGAGCCAGGATACGCTGTTACTGAGAGGTGTGAATTAGCGCTTATAATACCACTTATCATAGAAGAAGCTTTTCTTTCTCCTAAATTGGCTGAATACTTCCCAGGCTATGCGGACAAAGCAAGTAATTCTAGCCGTGTAAGAGTTTTCAGGGTAATAGATAACGCATCGCTAGAAGCTACATCTATATCTATCCAGAAAGCTGACTTTCTATACTACGACATTCAAGCTGCTGGCAGGCCTGCTATAATGCTTAATAGCATGAACGTACTTGGGTGTCGTGAACCCTGGCACCTCAATGCAAATTCGACAATCGATTCCTACGAAGTTGGTATTGGTGAAAGTGCTTCTACTTATCATGTGACTCTAAGGCAAAAGCTCCTAGATATGATAGTTGATGTAAAAAGAGCCTCTAAGATCTGATGAGGTGCATTTAAAAGTAGATTACATACTATGGTTGTGGTAGCAGGTGGACACAAATCAACGCCGGGAATGAGTCATTGAACGTATACAAGTTCTCTACGGGATCTGCAGGCCGTTTTCTATGCTACCGTTGATTTTGTCCATTTGTTACCGGAACCTCAATGCCCATGATAAACGTCGATTTACTACATTTCACCTCAAAACCTGTTCATATTTGTATTTGAGCCAATTTACCGTGTACCTTCATCCACGAAAATCTAGCGGCTTGCCCCATACAAGCTCCGTCACAGCCTGCTACTCCTCTCTTCCATGCTCAACTTTTCTTGTCGAAAATCGCCGGTGAAGTCACAGCGGGTTGTTCGAGCTTGCCACGCCGGGCGGCATCGATGAGCGACCAGACCTTCTCTGGTTTGAGCGGCATGTCGATGGTGGTGATGCCAAGTGGCGCGAGGGCGTCGAGCACGGCGTTGACGATGGCGGGCGGTGCGCCGATGGTGCCGGATTCGCCCGCGCCCTTCGCGCCGAGCGGGTTATTGGGTGAGGGCGTCTCTACAAACTCGGTCACGTAGTCAGGAACCATCTTCGCAAGCGGCATGGCGTAGTCCATGAAGGTGCCGGTGAGTAACTGACCGTCCTGATCGTAGACCATCTCTTCGTAGAGCGCCTGCCCGATACCCTGTGTCAGCGCACCGTGGGCCTGCGCCTCTGCCAGGTAATGGTTGATGATACGCCCAGAGTCGTCGACCGCAATGAAGCTGAGGATATGCACATCGCCGGTATCGCGGTCGATCTCAACCAGGGCAAGGTGCGTGCCGGACGAGAAACCTGCACCAGCCGGGGCGAAATCGTGCCAGGCGGCGAGGCCCTCGATAAGCGCGCCATTGACCGGGTTGGGCGCTTCATGCTCAATCAGGTCTGGCTGCTCCTCGACCCGACGCGCCAGCTCGCCCAGTTCTACACTGCGGGTGGGAACGCCTCGCACCGTTACCTTGCCGTCTTCCAGCACGAGGTCGGCTGGCGCGGCTTCTAGCACTCGCGCAGCCACCTGCAAAGCCTTCTCGCGTGCGGCCTCGGCGGCGAGCAGGAGGGCAGAGCCGCCTACTTGCGTGATGCGACTACCAAAAGTGCCGATGCTAAAGCCGGGAAGCGACGTGTCATTCATCCGCACTTCGATTTTGGAGACGGGTAAATTGAAGACGTTCGCCGCAATCTGCGTAAAAAGGGTAAAGTGACCCTGTCCGTTGGTGGCAACGCCGCTCTCTACCAGGACGGTCCCATCGCGGCGAATACGCACCGTCGCGGATTCTTTCGGCCCCGGCATGGCTCCCATGTCGCCGGAGAATTCGAGGAAGGTGGAGAGACCGATGCCGAGCAATCTGGGATCGCCTGCCTCACGACGTTTGCGCTGCTCTGCGCGCCAACTCGCGTAGTCGGCCAGTTCCAGCGCCCGGTTCAGTGCGGCTTCATAATTGCCGCTGTCGTATTTCAGGCCAGTAACGGTGGTGTAGGGAAACGCTTCGGGTGCGATAAAGTTGCGCCTGCGCACCTCTGCCGGGTCCATGTCTAGCTCGCTTGCGATGCGATCCATCGTGCGTTCCAGGATATAGGCGGCTTCGGGACGACCTGCTCCCCGGTATGCCGCCGTCGGCGGTTTGTTGGTCAGCACACCCAGCACGCGGCTCTCTACCGCCTGCACACGGTACGGACCACTGAGCATCAGGGGAACACGGCTGGGAACCATCGGCGTTGAAAAGGCCAGATACGCGCCGAGATCAGCGACTGAATCTACCCGCAAACCCAGTAGACGCCCATCATTTTGGAAAGCGGCCTCGATATAGTTGACCTGCCCACGCCCATGCGTTTGCGCCTGTAAGTTCTCGCTGCGACTTTCAACCCATTTTACCGGGCGTCCCAACCGCATCGCCAGCGCCGCCGCGATAATCTCCTCGCCGAGAAACACGGTCTTGGCCCCAAAGCCGCCGCCCACTTCAGCGTTATGGACCCGAATCTTGCTGCGGTCGAGGCCCAGAAAGCTCGCCAGCGCCTCTCGTGTCCGGTACACCGCCTGTGAAGAGACCCAGGCCGAAAACTCGCCACCGGTAGGATCAAAATCGAACAGGCACGCTCGCGGCTCGATGGAACTGGGCGCGAGCCGCTGGTTGACCAGTCGCAAGCGGACAACGGAATCGGCCTGCTCAAATGCAGCCGCAACATCGCCCCACTGCCCCGGTATATCGAAAGCAACATTCGAGCCAAACTCGTCATAGAGCAGCGGCGCACCGTCTGCCAGCGCGGCCTCTGGATCAGCCACTCCATCGAGTGGCTCGTAGTCCACTTCCACGAGGTCGCGAGCATCGAGGGCCGTGTAGAGGTCTTCGGCCAGTACGACCGCAACAGGGTCACCCACGTAGCGCACGCGGCCCACGGCCATCGGGCGTCGCTCCGGCTTCTTGAGACCAGCCATAGGTATTGTATCAATGGTATGCATACCAGCGACCAGTTCTTCTCCTGTAAAGGCCGCGACAATACCAGGAAGCGAGCGCGCCGCGTCGAGCCCAATACTCTCCACTACGGCATGAGCATAGGGACTGCGCACCACCACCATATGTAACGCGGTTGGCCTCTCTACAGGCGACCGCAGATCATCCACATAATGAGAACTGCCGGTAATCAGCACATAATCTTCTAGACGACGTTCCAA
>DASTKE010000015.1:0-4660 GCA_035716105.1 Ktedonobacteraceae bacterium
CCTGCTCTAACTCCCCCGCGAGCTTTGGATACCAGTTTTCCTGATGCAGCGAGACAAAGAGCATACCAGGGTCGGCGTAGAAGGCATCCTGCGTCCCATTGCCATGATGCACATCCCAATCTACAATCATGATACGTTCCAACCCGAAGGCGTTGCGAGCATGGTGCGCGGCAATCGCGGTATTGTTGAAGATGCAGAAGCCCATCGCGTGGTTTTTCATCGCGTGATGACCGGGAGGGCGCAGCAGCGCATAGGCATTGCGTACCTCGCCTTGCAGAACCGCGCTCACGGCATTCATCGCGCCACCTGCCGCGTACAGCGCTGCCTCATACGAGCCGGGACTGAGAGCTGTATCCTCGTCTATTTCACCCCACGGCCCGCGCATCGGCCCACCCTGCTCCGCATGCGCACGAACACCCGCGATATAGGCTCGCGTGTGATATACCGCAAGCTCATCTACTGTCGCCCGGCGCGACGCAATGGGCTGCATAAGCGCGGTCATGCCTGTTCCGTCGAGGAACTGTTTGGTGCGTCTGATGATCGAGAGCGAAGAGGGATGTGGCTCAGGCGAAACCTCAAAACTGCCATGCCGCGTCACGACGGTCGTTTGCTCACCGGTATCATGACCCAGGTAGTGCTCATCGAAGACAAAACCGGTACGGGAAGTGGACATGAAAAAATCCTTTCTACGATATGCAGGTATTATTTTTTTGAAACATGATACACCCACTCACCAATATCTCACAATTGCACGTTCCTCCTTACTCCTCTCTCGCCGCCTGCCTCGGCACACAAAAAGAGGAGGAAAAGGCTATACAATTGCCACAGCCTATGATAGGATAGTTATACGATGGAACAACACAACAATAGAAATGCAATAGACGAGATCGACCAACGCATTATTGAGGCGCTTCAACAGGATGGGCGGCGACCATTCACCAAGATTGCCGCCGATCTAGGCATTTCCGAAGCGAGTGTGCGCCAGCGCGTAGCAAACTTGATTAACAACCAGGTTATGCAGATCGTGGCCGTTACCAACCCGATCAAGCTGGGTTTCTCGCTGGCAAGCATGATCGGCATCTGCGTCTCCGGTGAGCGGTTGCTGGAAGTCGCAGAGGAGATATCTGCTTTCGACGAAGTTATTTACCTGATTGTCTGCACCGGTCGCTTTGATATGCTTGCCGAGGTCGTCTGCCGTGATAACGATCATCTGTTGAACTTTTTGACCGAGAAGCTCTACAAGGTGCCAGGGGTGTTACGGGCTGAGACGTATATGTACTTGCGCGTCTGCAAACAAAATGACTGGGCCTTTCTCTCGCAGGCACGGGTCATTCCATCCCCTTCGCCGCTTCAGCATCCACCTCAGAGCGAGAAGTGACTGCGCTCTCAGTCATCATACATGACCTTCGCGCTAATATGCCCGTCAGTGGATGACAGGTGTCTACTGGCTGGTGTATAATAATTGCGAGTATAGGGACACGCTTGCAAAGCCATTTGTGAAATAGCTCATTGTCCAGAACGCTCTCTTCTGCTATATGATGCATAGAAGAAGAACGAAGGAGACATATTCCATGATGATGGAGACGGTTCCGTCAGGCACCATATTGCACAGATACTATCGCATTGAGCGTGTGCTGGGCAGCGGTGGCTTCGGCCATGTCTACCTGGCTATCGATTTGCGTACCAACCAGCAATACGCCCTGAAAGAGTATCTGGTCACAGGAGCAAGTGGGCAAGAGCAACTTCAACACGAAGCGCAGATGCTGAGCCAGTTGCATCATCCGAACTTACCCATCTTCCGCGACGCTTTCAGCGAGCGAGGTCGCTATTACGTCGTGCTCAGCTACATCGAAGGCAATGACCTCACCGAGATCATCCGTGTCACTCGAATGCGCAACGAGGTTATCCCCCTGAACCGGCTGCTGAATTGGATGATCTCCATGGGAGATGCTGTCAGCTTCCTGCATAGCCACCGCCCCCCAGTCATCCACCGCGATATCAAGCCCGATAACATTCGCATCATGCCGAATGGAAACGCCATCCTGGTCGATCTGGGCAACGCAAAAGAAGCAGCAGACGGGAAACGCACACTCTTATTTATTCGCCACCAGGGAACGCCCGGTTACGCACCGCCAGAACAATATCCCGGCGGCAGCGGCACCGATGCTCGCTCAGATGTCTACGCCCTGGGCGGCACACTCTTTTTCGCGCTCACTACACACGAGCCTCCCAGCGTCTCTACCCGCAACCAGTCCCTACAGCAGGGCCAGAAAGATCTGCCCTCACTGCAAGAGGTGCTGGCCACGAATCCAGCCGAAAACGCGGAAGACCCGCAACGCTCCTTCCGCCTGGGAGCCTCGAAACCGGCCAAACCAGCGCCGCGCCACTCGCGCCATATCGCGCAACTCGGCACACTGCCGACCTCCCTGCTCGATCAGTTGAACCGCATTATTGTACGATCTATGGCACTCCGCCCGGACAAGCGCTATCAATCGGTTGCCGAAATGAGCAATGACCTGAGAAAGGTGCTGGCCGCGCTTCCTGCACCCACACCGCAAGCCGCAGCGCCTCGCCAGGCAGACCCCCATAGTACACAGCCCGATTTGCCACAACTCTACGAGACTATACAGGCCGCGAAAGAACAGGCCGCGCAGAGAGCAAATACGCCATCCGGCCCAGCTTCAGCAACGACCTGCCAGCGCTGCGGTGCGATCATCACCGAACAGGCTACCTATTGCCGTGTCTGTGGCTCACCTCTGCCGCCGCCACCCGGAAACGTTGCCAGCCCACCTGCATCCACGATGAGCAGTAGCTCTCAGCGCGACCTCGCGGAAGCAGAAACGATGGAGATTCCCCCTCAGATGCAGGTTCAGGTTCAGACAAAGAGCCAGGTAGGTACATCGGTGGCACCGGTTGCAATACCTGGAACACAGGCTCCTGCTCAACGCCAGCACAACTCACACAGCCCGCTTGATCAGCCAGCACCTGCTGATAGCCGCGTTCAGGCAGCGTCACCTTCTAAACTTTTTCTGCCATCCGTCTCATCGGCAACAGGCACGCAGCAAACATCACAGGCGCAGTCTTCACACCCTCCGGCAGTTATCAAGCCGCCGCCTGCTTCACCCGCGAGCAACGGGCGTTCTCCTATGCAATCCTGGATACTCATCGCGGTGATTGTCGTTATGGTGATGCTGATCGTCTTGCTGATTGTCCTCTTAGCGATGCACGGGCAGCACCACAGCCGGGCATTTTCTTTCAGCCGTATCGCGTATAGCATCGAAGCACAGGTAGTATTTCATGAGCAAAATTTCCCCGGTATCACCGCAACCCCTCCGTCTGCTGCTGCTTGGCTATGGACATGTTGCGCAAGCGTTCCTGCCATTGCTGGCATCACGCGGTGAATGGCTCGCATCTGAGTTGGGCTTTCGTCCGCTCATCAGCGGCATTGGCACACGTCGTCAGGGATACTTTATCCACGCAGCCGGTATCGATGTGGAATGGTTGGCTCATGAACCTGATCCGCTGCACAGCTTTATGCAGCAAGGCATTCATATAGACACGGCTGAAGCATTCATCGACGCCGGAAAAACTGCTGGTGCCTCTCTCCTATTGGAGCTAACCGCGCTGAATCCTCACGATGGGCAACCCGCGCTCGCGCATATACATCACGCACTCTCTAGCTGTATAGATGTCGTCACCGCGAATAAAGGACCGGTCGCCTTCGCGCTCAGGGAACTACAGGCGCTGGCACAGCAACACCATGTGCAGTTTCGCTTCGAATCGACCGTCATGGATGGGCTTCCTCTTTTCAACCTGGCGCAATTCAGCCTGCCTGCCGTCGGCATTCATGCATTTCGCGCCCTGCTCAATACGACAAGCAGCCTCGTACTCAGCCTGATCGAACAGGGTCACACATTGGAGGAAGGCATCCGGCAGGCCCAGGCACTCGGTGTGGCAGAAGCCGATCCCTGGTATGATCTGGACGGTTGGGACGCGGTCATGAAAACAACCATCCTGGCAAACGTCCTGCTGGACGGGCAATTAACCCCGCCGATAGTGAAGCGAGAGGGTATACGCAATCTCTCCCCCGATGAGATTCGCATCGCAGCGCAGACCGGTACGCCCATTCGCCTGGTCAGTCAGGCCAGCAGGAAAGATGGCCAACTGGTTGCCGAGGTGAGACCACGTCCACTGAGCCAGGACGACATGTTACACGTGGGCAAAGGCACCACAAGCGTCATTTCATTAGAAACCGAAGCGATGGGTACAATCACCCTCGTCGAACACGAACCAGTTGTGCTACAAACAGCTTATGGTGCGCTGAGTGACCTCATCACTATCCTTCGCCAGCGTTAGCTTGCGCTCCCAGTAGTGAATGACTGTCAGATGTATATCCGATGAACACAAAAACACCATGGGAGGATGCTTGTAAAATAGGGTAATGGGCTTAATAGCTCATATTTCATAAACCCATAATTCATGTTATAATCGATTAAAAACATGCGAGTAAAGAAGAAAAAGCCTTATTTAATGCCATTTGCTCGTTCAACGAAGCAGATTTGGATGAAACTCCTATTTCGTGCCTTTAGTATATCCATTTTTTTCAATTCATGCTATACTGGCACCGACTCAGCTACATACACTCGATGCAAGAAGATGG
>DASTKE010000016.1:0-7908 GCA_035716105.1 Ktedonobacteraceae bacterium
CACTGCGTTGACCATTTGTATTCACTATTCTTAAAGCTCTGTGGAAATAAAGACAAAGAAGACCAGAAAGAAGGAAAAAGAGTGCAGACGACTTCGGTCTTTCTCCCCCTCGTGCCTTATGCATTGATAGATGATCTGCAATGGAATCCTCATCACTTCTGGTTGGCAACGATCTCCGACCACGTAGCGGGAGAAAATAGTTCCTATTTATACCTGACGGACCTGCAAGGTCATAATCTGATAGCCCCTTTTAGTATTGGGGGGGAGGAGCTGGCATGGTCTCCTGATGGAACTGAACTAGCAGTTGTACAAGAGAACGGCAATATCATTTTATGGAAAGTCCGGCAAAGCCCAACTGGCACAGTGCAGGTGACTAAATTGCGCCAACTGCTAGCAGGAACCGCTAGTGATGAAAATATTGCCTGGTCCCCTTCAGGGCGCTGGTTGGTCTGTCGACATAGAACGTATCAAGCTGAGGATTACTTGTTTTGCTGACAGCAGATGGTTCTGGCAAGCAGGTCAAGTTGACTTCATCTAACAGTGATGGCCAACTTGCCTATCCTGCCTGGTCGCCCGACGGCAAGCAGCTCATTGTCATATGAGATATAGACGTTCAATCTCTCTCTTGCCTGCTTATCCCCTTTTCGCCTATACTGAGCCATATCTTCCATATATGGAGGCATGTATATGCGAACATCCAGGTATTCTGGTACTATTGGTCTTTTGCTGGTGCTTGCGCTGACTCTGGTTGCCTGTGGGAATGGCGGGAATGGGGGAACAGGCAGTACTCGCGCTTCGACGCCAACAGCGAGCATGAAGCAAGCGGCGACGGGGCCGAAGGGGTTGCCGCTCTACTGTCCGGTCGCGGTAACGGTGGATGCTCAGGATAATCTCTTTGTTTCTGACAATGACGCAAATATAGTGCATGAGCGCATCATCAGATAGTGGCGGAAGTGGAAAAGTGTGGTGGAACCAGGCCACCCGCGAGGGGATGGCCCTACTATACGACGGTGCGCCTCTGCGAGCGCCGCGGACGAGAATAGTAGGGCCATCCCCTCGCGGGTGGCCTTTTCAGTTACCGCTCAAGAGGTATTCTGGTCTGTCATGCCCGGATGATGGCAATGCCTTGCGCACGATAGGGGGCCAGTATCTCTTCGGGGACGGAGCGCTCGGTCACGAGATGGGTCAGGTCACTGAGCGAGCCTACGATGTAGGGCGCGGCTGTGCCAAACTTCTCTGCCGAAGCCAGCGCCACCACTTCCGCGGCGCTGGCGATCATGGCACGTTTCACGTAAGCTTCTTCCAGGCTGTGGGTGCTGATACCTACATCGGGATGCAGACTGCGTATGCCCAGGAAGCAGAGATCGGCCCGGATGTGCCGGTACGCCTCAACCGTAGCTGCGCCAATCGTCGTTTGCCGTTGCTTGTCAAACTTGCCCCCGATCATAATGACCTCAATCTCTGGATATTCGGATAGGGCTACTGCAATTGGTGGGCTGTGTGTCACTATGGTAGCGCGCAGGTTTCGTGGCAGGTGCTGCGCCACCTGCAATAGCGTGGTGCCGCCATCCAGAATAATCACCTGATCCTGGTGAATAAGCCTGACTGCTGCCTGGGCAATAGCCCATTTGGCACCTGAATCCTGCTGCTGGCGTTCCGTGAAGCTGGCGGTCGCCGGAGTGCGCGGCAACGCTCCGCCATGGACGCGCTGGAGCATTCCCGCTGTTGCCAGTTCGCGCAGGTCACGCCGGATGGTATCCTCTGAGACGTGCAAGCTCTTGCTCAGTTCTGTCGCCAGCACCTTGCCGTCCCGCTGCAGTGTCTGCATAATTGAACGTCGTCGTTCTGCGGTCAACATTGCGTCTTTTTCCTTGAACCTGCATGTTTATCTTTGACAATGCATGGTATTCTGTGGTAACATCTTGTTAGTGCAGTATATTGCACGCAATTACCGGTTGTCAATAGTAAGGAAACGCGAAATAGCCGCGCTGCAAAGCGCACACGTCTCGCGTTCCCTGAGACGTTTCGTCTCTTCACGAAAGTGAGGTCTTATACATTACTATGAGCGAAGGTTTCAAACAGATTACCATCAACCCGCCCCTGCCGTGTGTCTATCATGGCTGCGACGGGCAGGCAACATCTGCTATCGTCTACGAAGTATCCGAGCGCGAATGGCGCATGGTTCCCACGTGCGAAAAGCACACCGTCTCCATCTCACAACGCAGGGAGATGGGGAGCGAGCCAGCACATACACACAGCTAAGAGAGGGGTGAGCATGGAGAACATTGCTGCCACAAAGAAAATTGCCCTCGTCGCGCACGACGAGAAAAAGCATGACCTGCTGGATTGGGCGCGCTATAACAAAGCGCTGCTGGGCCAGTACGAACTCTACGCCACGGGAACCACTGGCAAACTGCTGGAACAGGAGCTTGGCGTCGAGATTCACAAGTTGCAGAGCGGCCCACTAGGTGGCGATCAGCAAATCGGCGCGATGATCGCCAGCGGCGAGCTTGACCTGCTGGTCTTCTTCTGGGATCCGCTGACTACGCAGGCACACGACTCGGACGTTAGAGCGCTCCTGCGCATCGCGGTCGTCTGGAACATTCCCGTCGCCTGCAACCGCGTATCCGCAGATTTCATGATCACATCGCCCCTGATGTCGAGCGCCTACCAGCGTTTGTCCCCCGACTACCACGTCTACGCCGAACGCCACCTGGACGCCGACCAGCACGATCAAACGCACCTGTCAGGAACGCAGGTAGCGTAACAAATTTGTTTCAACCAGGCCACCGGCAAGGGGATGGCCCTACTCTATCACGTTGGCTTCCCAGGTGGCCTCGTGTCTAGTAGGGCCATCCCCTTGCAGGTGGCCTGCCCGGGCTTCAGTTCACGCCTCTGGGGCCTCCCCTTGCGGGTGGCCTGGTACGGAAACCTATTTTTCAGGCGCTTATTGGCAGGATACTGACGACTGCGAGGTTTTTTCGGGTGGCGTATTCGGCGCAGGCGGTGGTGAAGGCGGTGAAGACGCGAGACCAGACTTTCTCGTGGGTGTAGATTTCTTCGGGGTGGCCCTGCACGGCCATCAGGAAGCAGTGATCGGGGACTTCGAGCAGTTCGGCGATGCCGTCCTCGGCCCGACCGCTGATGATGGCACCTTTGCCGGGCTGTTTGACAGACTGGTGGTGCAGGCTGTTGACCCACACTTCACTGGCTCCCAGGACGCGCTCCATCTGGCTGCCAGGCTGAATATGGATATTGTGGGAGATTTCGTCGCGTGGATGGCCATCTTTCCGGTGATTAATAGAACTGTTGGGAACCTGCGAACTGATGTCCTGGTAGAGGCTGCCGCCGAGCGCGACATTGAGCAATTGCATACCGCGACAGATACCGAGCGTGGGAATGTCGCGCTCGATGGCCCAGCGCGCCAGCATCAGGTCCACCTCGTCCTCGTGCGGGTCGACTGCCCCCAGTTCTGGATGCGGTCGCTCACCGTAGAAAGCAGGCTGCAGGTCTTTGCCGCCGGGGAACAACAGCCCATCTACACGATCCAGCAGGACTTCGAGGATACTGGTATCATCAACCAGGGGGATAAGAATAGCCACTCCACCAGCAGCCTCAAGCGCACGAGTATACGTACGATTATTGCAGTAAATGGGCCGGTGAGTGCCTTCGTGAATTCCGGCATAACATGGAATACCAATCAGTGGACGCATACGATTACTCCTCATACATAGTATTTACTCTGTAAACGATACAAGAGTAGAAAAATCAAAAGCGGAACGCCTCGTTTGTCGTCTGCGATGCGTTCCGCCATTGGAATGAAAGCATTAGGCAATCAAGAAACGAAACACAACCGCCCGCGTCCAAATCCGGTAAGCCCCAGTACCAGATACTGGAACCGGGTCATTACAAGATAATGCATTTTACACAGGTGGTGTTTCATTGTTCGTCCCAAAGCTCTAACATTGTTGTTACATATGTTATACATCTATCATAAAAAGCCTGTCAAGCGCATCAGGACTTTTTAGCCGCTAAAGAAGAGGTTCCACCATGCTTGCCAGAAGCCCTGCTGCTGCGGAGGAGTACTGTGTTTAGACGAATGGTGCGGCTGCGAATCGTTCGAGCTGAGGACGATGACGGCATGTTCGCCGGGGCGCACGTAGCCAAGCTGTTGGCGCGCCTCACTCTCAACGACGAAGGGGTTGTTGTAGTACTTCTCGGCCTGCGCGAGGGCGTCGTGATGCTGTTGCAACTGCTGCATCTGCTGCTGTGACGCCTGCACGCGCTGCATAAGCTGGCTGTTTGACCACGCCTGCGCCAGCGTCGCCAGCAAGAACGAGAGGCAAATCAGGCCCGTCACCCAGATGACGGTCTGCGTGAACAGGGATTGGCGCCGGGCGCGCTGGCGACCGGCTGGCTCCTGCATACCAACCGCGCCGGTCACGTTGGGACGACTGCCCTCTGGCCTGCTCGGAAACTGCGCCCTTCGAGGCTGGTTCTGCATGATCTCCTCCTCTGCTTGCGTTTCTCTCTACCCGTTCGTCATGTGCATTCTATAATTATACACTGATATCAAGAGAATTTGTGTATATCGACGGCTGTGAGGGCCGATAATGCTGTTTGGTAAAATAGTCCGTCAACGGTGTGGCATCCACGTAGGGGCCGATTGATCGTGCCCAGCGCCGATTTATCGGCCCCTACGGTCTATCCGGCACTGTTTATGTGCGCAGCAGGAGGCGGAAGCGGGGGTTGTAGATTTTGTCGCAGTGGCTGCATGAGACGGCCTGTGAGTAGCGGCGCGCTCGTGGGTACTCCTTGCCGCAGTTCGGACACTGGTAGAGGTAGCGAATGGGGCGGCGCTCGCGGCGCACATGCTCGCGCCGGACGCTTTCCTCGTGCAGCAACTGGCGCAGTGCTTCCAGGCCATAACCGGTGATAGCGGCTTCGTCGGCGGCAATCGAGTCGTAGCCGTGATGACGGTGGCGGCGCGGCGTGCCATTGACGCGATCCGCCAGGTGAATCAACTCGTGCGCCACCGTGACCTCGATCGATTGGGGCTGCATGTCCGGCTCAATGAACACCAGGTGCCGGTGGCCGACCTGGAGTGACGACTGCTCGTGAACCTCTTCAAAGCCGGGCAATGGCTGCACCGGCATTCGTGCTTGAGAGGTCGTTGAGATGCTACGAGTGTGGAGTGCTGGCTTTATCGACCTGGGCAGATGGGACGACTTTGCTGGCTTGGCCGGGGCAGGCAGGTAGCAATAGCAGCCTAACACCATGAAATTGAGCCGTTTCCCCGTCCACCGCGTATATTCCTGACGGTCTTGTGTTATAGCCAGTGCAGGAAGTTCGTGCGTTGGAAGACGCAGTTTTTGCCAGTAGTGATCCAGCCAGCGCTGCACCGCCTGGTCGCAATGAAGCACCGGGCCGCTCTGCCCCAATGGCGGCGCGGGTGCAGGCTTTCTACGTGCGGTAGCCATGACCGCTCTTTCTATTCCTCATAATTACTCTATGTAAGACATGTTGGTTACAAGAGATGCCAGTTGAAACATCCGCCACAAGTATATCAAGCAACGTCTACAGTTGCAAGCTAAATTACCCTCGTCCCGATGCGCACACGCTCCATCTGCGCGGCAATCAAGAGGCCCAGGAGGAGGGTGAGCAGCGCCAGGAAAAGCTGGCTATGAGAGACCTGCAACAGCGCGAGTGCGGCGGCTACCAGAAAGACGATGCCCAGTACGACGCGATCAAGCGGCTCGAACGGGCGTGTGAGCCAGCGCAGCGAGACCAGCGCGGCAAGCAATCCGGCGGCGGTAGCGATATTGCTCATCGTGAGCGCGGAAGACCAGCCGCCGGCCAGATGCCGCGTGCTGGCGGTGAGTAGCGACAGGTGCTGCACATCCCCGTTTGTCAATAGCAAGAAGATGCAGGTCAGGCTGCCTACCAGGAAGATCAGGCGGTCACCTTTTGCCAGTGGCTTGAAGAAACGCAGCAACGCCGCGAGACCGGAGACCACAAGCAGGATAGCCAGCACAAAGCCGAGCAGCACTGTTATGAGCGGCGCGTTCATGTTTGTCATCTGTCGCAGGAGCAGATCGGGATGGCTGAGGTAGGGCAGCATTTGCCCCTGCCAGCTAAAGGCGAAGAGCAGCAGCGACGAGGCCAGCAGGATGCTGAGCAGCATAAACCGATCTATCCAGAGCAGGACTGGCACCGGCCATGTGTTCCTCTCATAAGCTGGAAGCAGCGCCTGGATGATAGCGATCAGAATGCTGGCGATGACCAGCACGATCAGCACACCGGCCAGTATCTGGTGAAGATCGGCTAACGCAAAAGCATTCATATCCGCCGGACTGCCGGCAGGCGAGGCCGCGCCCATGCTCTGTACCTGCTGCTGTCCATAGGCGAACTCGATGCTGGCCACGGAAAGCGCCAGCGCGGAAAAGAGCACGCGATCCAGACCGTTCAACACGCGCCCGGCGCGCAGCAGCAACAGCAGTCCGGTCGCCAGCAGGACGACGGTCAGTGCGGCGGAAAAGGTGAAAGTTGGCAGGTGCGCGGCGAGCGGAGCTACATGTATGCTCGCGCTGTTGCCCGCCAGGAAATTCTGAAGCGAGGCACTGGAGAGCAGCAAGAGCAGCAGAGCCACGCGGTCTAGCAGGTCGAGCCGATCTAGCTCTGGTCGCAGCATGATGAAGACGGCCACGATCAGCAGCAGGAAGAGCGCAACATTCACCACCGTTGCACTCGCCAGCCCGGCAGAGGGAGAGAGGGCATAGAGTTCGCCGGGGCCAAAATTCCATTGCAGCAGGGCGTAGGGAATCGCCGCCAGGAAGAGCAAGCGCCGGTCCGCGACGGTTACTTTGTTTTTTGAGCGCAGCAGCAACAGCAGGGCGATAAGCGCCAGGGGAATACAAAGCAACTGGTTGACCGTCACCGCCAGGGTGTTATGGCTACTGAATGTCAGCGAAACGCTGCTTCCCAGCAGGGAGGAGCCGCCATCGAAGGGCAGGTGTTCGGTATTGCCGGAGACGTATTGCAAGAATGTCCAGGTACCCGTGAGTGCGAACAGCGCCAGCCGGTCAACCCAGACGCGCCAGCGTGCAGGCTGCGCATACGCCTGCAAGAGCGAGGTGATGAAGCCGCCCACCAGCGAGAGCAGCGCCAGCACCAGCAGCAGCCAGGTCAATGCGCGGCTGGCGGTCAGAGGAGAGGGCGCTGCTTGCGTGGATACACCACCTCCAACGAGGGGTTCAAGCGCCTGCGCCAGGATCAGCGCCAGGACGGGAACGCTCACACCGGTCAAAATAGAGCGCGGAATGGGTTCGCTCATGGCTTGCCTCATGACAAGCAGCGTAAACAGCAGCACGAGAGAGAGGCAGAGATCAACGGCGTAGTATGAGTTGGCAAAGACGCGCAAGAGATAAACGCTTGTGACGACCGTGAAAACCAGCAGCGAGCAGAGCAACAACACGAAGCGCGGTCGCCAGATGAGTAATCCCGACGGCAGGATATCCCCGAAAATTTCCGGCAACCGTCTCGCACCCGGCACAACCAGCAGCACAGGAGCGGCCAGGATAGAGAAAATGAAGCCGATGCCACTTGCCAGACCCACCAGCAGCGTACTCAGCATCACGGCTAGCGGCGTTTTTGCCCTCACTGTTCCACCGGCACCGGCTGCCGTTGGCGCGTCATAATCCGCAGGCATGAAGCCACCGGTGTCAGGCAGACCGGTAAAGACCACCTGAATCTCCATCAATTCCCGTTTGACCTCGCGCGCGCTGGCAGGACGATTCTCGGCTCTGGGTTCGACCAGCGCTTTAATCAGCTCGTCCAGCCGGGGCGGAACGCCCCTGTTGTAGAGGGAAACAGATGGAAAGCGAAAGCCGCGATCGGCATAGTCCGGCG
>DASTKE010000017.1:0-6307 GCA_035716105.1 Ktedonobacteraceae bacterium
GGCCAATGTGGCGCTGGATCAGGCGCGGCAGATGCTCAGCTCGCTCCAGCTTCAAAACCCGAATGTCTCCAGCGACAATCCTGTTCCCGCCTTCGTGCTTGAAAGTGGCAAAAGTAATGGGCAGTACATCGCCAGGCCCGTTGTGTTGGGTTTGACCGACGACACGGAATACGTGGTGCTGGCTGGTCTCTCGCCCGGTGAAACCATCATTGCAGGCGTACAGACAGGCGGAAGCGGAGGTGTGCGTCCGATTACGCCCGGTGGAGCAGGTGGTTAATTTTGCCGGAAGGGAATGGAAATTTGGATAGGATGAATCATTTCCAGCCGGCGGATGAGGGGAGAAAGGCGCAAGGGTCGCCTTTCTCGCCACTGCCCCCGGTGCCGCAAGAGATGTCGTCAATGTCTACAATGCCGGCGATACCGGCGACGCTGCCTGCTCCACCCGCAAGCCCGATTGCCGCTCAGCCCCCGTCAGCCGGGACAGTGATCGCCGTGCGCAACCTGAAGAAGACCTACATGCTGGGTCAGACGCGAGTACGCGCCCTGCGCGGCGTCTCGTTGGAGGTGCAGCAGGGTGAATTTGTGGCCATCATGGGGCCGTCTGGTTCAGGCAAATCGACCTTTATGAACCTGATTGGCTGCCTGGATACGCCGACGCACGGCGAATACTGGCTGGATGGTCGGCTGGTCAGCAGCCTTAGCAGCGATGAACTGGCCGATATTCGCAGCCGCCTGATCGGCTTCGTCTTCCAGGGCTTCAACCTGCTGACCAGGGCGTCGGCGCTTAGCAACGTAGCGCTGCCGATGCTGTACGCCGGTGTCAGCAGAGAGGAGCGAGATGAGCGCGCCCGTAAGATGCTGCGGCTGGTGGGGCTGGGCAAGCGTATGCATCACCGCCCGGCGCAGCTCTCCGGTGGGCAGCAGCAGCGCGTCGCCATTGCCCGTGCGCTGGTCAACCGCCCGTCGCTGCTGTTGGCTGACGAGCCAACCGGCAACCTGGATAGCCGCACCAGCCTCGAAATCATGGCGATCCTGCAAGCCCTCAATCGCCAGCAGGGGTTGACGATTGTGCTGGTGACGCACGAAGCGGATATTGCCGCCTACACCAATCGCCAGGTGACATTCCGCGATGGGCATATCGTGCGCGACGAGCCAGTCGCTGCTCCACGTGTGGCTCAGGACGAATGGCAGGCATTAGCCAGTATGCCTGAAGATGCCGATACCGATTCTGATACAGATGCCGCCAGGAGCACCGCCAGTGACGCCAGCGGAGGAAAACGACCATGAGCAGTACAACACCTCCATATGACCAGCCGACAATCCCTATGCCGTCAGTCCCTCCGACGCCGAAGCTGCCTGCATCGCCGGTGTCCAGGACTCAGGATAACTCTCCACGTCCCACGCCGAAGTCCCGGCGCTTCAAGCGAGGGAATATGGTTGGCACCAATTTTGGGAGCGCATTAGAGGCGCTGTGGGCCAATCGCTTGCGTTCGCTGCTCACTACTCTCGGCATCTTTATCGGCGTTGCGGCGGTGGTGGCCGCGCTAACACTGACGCAGGGAGCCAGCGCGGCCATCAATAGCCGTATCTCAAGCCTGGGCAGCAATACCATCACCATTTCCCCTGGGGCAGCTAGCACGGGTGGTGCCTTCGGTGCTGCCGGTTCAACCCAGTCGCTCACTGTGCAGGATGCCAGCGCGCTGGAAAAAGTGCCGCATGTGAGCGGCGTCAGCCCGATCATCTCGATTGGCGCGCAGGTGGTCTACGGCAGCCAGAACTGGAACACGCGCATCCAGGGCGTGAATGCCGCGTACCAGAATATCCTGGGCTGGCAAATGGCCGAAGGCACCTGGTTCAGCACCGGCGATGTGAGTGGGGGAACCAGCGTGGCCGTGATCGGCCAAACCGTTGCCGATAACCTTTTCAGCGCGTCGGGAGCCGATCCGATTGGACAGCGCATTCGCATTCGCGATCAGATTTTCCGTGTGGTTGGCCTCCTCCAGACAAAAGGCGGTTCCTCCACCCAGGATGATGTTGTCTATATTCCTTATACCACCGCCCTGACGCGCCTGAAAAACACCCCCTATATCGACGGTATCGAGGTGCAGGTGGATGATACCAATAATGTGAACCTGGCGCAGCAACAGATCACATCAGTGCTTGAGCGCCAGCATCACCTCCCGCCCGGCACGCCCGACGACTTCCGCACCATCAGCTCGCAGCAGCTTTTGCAGACGGCACAGCAGTTCACGCAGATCCTGACCTTCCTGCTGGTAGGTATCGCGGGCATCTCGCTCACGGTCGGCGGCATTGGTATCATGAATATTATGCTTGTCTCCGTCACGGAGCGCACTCGCGAGATTGGCATTCGTATGTCGGTGGGGGCGCGCCGCCGCGACATCCGCAACCAGTTCCTGATCGAAGCGCTGACTCTGAGCTTTATCGGTGGTATCATTGGCATGTTGATGGGCATGCTGATCGGTCTGGGGATGACGGCGGCCTTTCAGTTGCCGTTTGTCGTCACGCCTACGTCACTTTTAATGCCCTTCATCGTCTCAGGGATTATCGGTGTTGTCTTTGGCCTCTACCCCGCCGTGCGCGCCGCTCGCCTCGACCCCATCGTCGCCCTGCGCAGTGAGTGATTGAGGTTACATCTGGATGGGAGCAGGCAGAGAACGCTAGCCTGGACAGGCTAGCGTTCTCTGCCTGCTCCCATCCAGATGTATTGTTGCTATCTTGTATCCATACCCTGCTGTGCCTCTGGCTGCGACATGGCTTGCAGGCGAGACGCTCGCACCGTGCGCAGTGATCCGGTAGCACCTGAGCGTGGCGTAGCCGGGATAGTCGGCAGCGCGGGAACGGATGGCCTCGTCGATTGTTGCTGTACATCCCCTGGCCATACTCCCCAATCACTTGCTGTCCCCCAACCCACGCCTGGTGCCCAGTTGACCTCGGCACCTTGCTGGTTGTTGGGAACGCTGGCAAACCGGGTATTGGGCTGAGCAAAAGCGAAACTAGGTGCCGCGGATGGCATACTCAAATCGTTCTGCGTTGCTGGCTGGAGAAACGAGCCTGGATCAGTAGCGGGGATATTCTGAAAAGCCATCTGTGTTTCCACGGCTCCGGCGACCTGAAATGGCGTATCGGCTACGTCCGCGAAGCTGGTGGCAGCGGGAGCCGCGAAGCCGGAATAACTGAACGCAGCCTGCGTTCCGAAGGGATCAGTGTTCATGCCTGCCTGTTGATTGGCATCTGCTGTATTTCCCCAGCCGTAGAGATCTGTATTGCCGTCCAGACTGTTCTCGCGTGTGCGCGACCAGGGGCGTGCGCCGCTGGGCGGCAGATTCACCTTTGCGGCTGGAACCGGGGTTAAGAACTTGCGCACCAGGAGAATAGCGGCACCAGCCAGTACAACGATACCTGTCAATATACCGCCGAAAGTGAAAAGAAAGGTATTGGAGCCGACCGCCGCCTTCGCGCTACTATTGTCGGCAGGCGTTGAACTATGCTGGGACGTGGGCGTCTGACCGACTCCCGGTGACAGGGTGAGGGTTGGTGTCTGATCGGACATGCCGCCGCCGTTATTGTTGGTTGGTGTGGCACTGGCCCCTGGCGTCGGATTCGTCGCGGGTGTCGCGGTTGGTAGCACCTGTCCGCCAGAGGGTGATGTCGCGGTTGGCCCTGGCCGCTGTGTGGGCGTGGGTGTAGGATGTGTTCTGGTGGGAGTGGGCGTCGGCGTATTGGTAGGTGTGGGAGTGGGCGTCGGTGTATCGGTGGGCGTGGGACTGGGCGTATCAGTAGGCGTGGGCGTCGGTGTGTCAGTAGACGTGGGACTGGGTGTATCGGTAGATGTGGCACTCGCTGCGATTGACGCATTACCATTTGAGGATGAATTACCGGCAACTGGGGCGGCATGGGTAACATAGATCGTTCCGAGCAAGCCGGTAAGCGTGAAGAGCAGCAGCGAGCAACCCAGCGCAGCGATGGCGGTTCTGATCGATGATGTGTTTTTCATGTGCCTATTCCCCTTTTCCTGGCAAAACGAAAAGACCGGAGCGAGCCTGTTGCATAATGGCTTCCAACAGCGGGTCGCGCAGCAGATCACCGGTTGCTTGCACTGGCGTTGCAGGCTTGTATGCTGCTGATGCCGAATGTGCAGTCGGCGGCGGTATAGCGGCGAAAGCCTTTTCCGGGTGGGAACTTCTAGAACGGGAACCCACGAGGAGCGTTTCATCATCCCCTGGATGCGCGACTCCTGTCCCATTCCCCGGATGGGTAGCGGCATATAGCGGGCTTTTATCATTCCCTGGATGCGGCACCCTTTGTGGGTACCGGGTCTGAGATTGCTCAGCTTTTTGCTGATCCAACGGGATTTTTTTCGCGAACGGATCCTGAGCCGGAACCCAGTTCGAGGCTGTCCGGCCATCGCTGGTGATGGTGGAGTGAATGGCCCGTTGCATATGTTGCCGGCGACGTTTTTTCCAGAGGAAAAGCGCTGCAATGGCTGTCAAGAGAAGCAGGAAGAGCGTTCCTGCAAGGAGTGCGGTGAGCAGCCAGCTATGACTGCTGCCAGTTGCCGGTGTTGTTGCTGGCGAGGTCTGTGTGAATTCATGTCCGGGCGTTTGAGGTTTTCCCTGCATCCTACTAGAAGCGGTAGTTGACGTTTGTGCCGGGGCTATGGCCTGCGTATGCCCCTGAGTCTGGATCACGATGGGTGTGGTGACGCTGCCACCCGTGGATTTTTGCGGAGGTACAGGTGTCGGCGTCGCCTTTGGCGTGGGGGTAGGCGTCACATAGACGATGAATGTCACCGATGCGCTCATGACCGGCGGTGTCCCGTTTCCACTGTTGGCGATCAAGGCAACCGGGCCGGTTGGATTGTTGGGAATGGTGTATGTTCGGGAAAATGCGCCATGCGTATCGGAGGCGACGGTCCCAAGCGTCATGCTGGTGCCGCCGTTCAATTTTTGCAGGAGCAGGATCACACTGGTCTGCGGCGGCAAGAAATTGCTGCCTGTAATCGTTGCTTGCTGCCCTACAGTGAAGGTGGCAGCGGAGATGGAAATCTTCGGCGGTGCTGACGCGAGCACAGTGTACGAACCGGCAGGCGTAACTGCCGTGCTAATGGTGGCGCAGACCGTGTAGGTGCCGGTTGGTGTGGCATCGGGCCAGCGAAACCAGCCCGTGAAGGTGCCTCCGCTTGTACTGCCCGGCTGCTCAATCGTTGCCGCTGTGTAGGCTGAGGCGCAGGAAGGATCGGTGCTGTAGCCAAAGGTGACTGCTGTTCCATCAGGCACAGTCAACCAACCCGAACCACTGACGGTAATAGTGGTTTGGGTTGGTCCTGCTGCCGGGACGCTCGTGGCGCTTTCTCCGACCGTATGTGCTATCCGTGCCGCGTGGGCGATGGGTGTATTGCTGCAATGAATGCAAATGCAGAAGAATAGTGCTGCCAGTACCCATCCTACGCGGAGGAGAAAACGCCTGTAGTGCCGCTCGCAGGCAACCTTGTTCTGGAAACGGCTTCTCTCTATCTCTTCCCCCATATGCCAACTATAGAGGCTGTTGAGTTATGCCGTCAAGCAAGGAGTACTTGTGTACTTGCATGTTTCACTTTTGCTTGCTGCCCTACCTGTCGCCGCGATAATTCAATCATGCCGATTGAAAAACTATGTGACCATGCCATGCCCGTAGGTGCCGATCAATCGGCGATGTGCGCGATAAATCGGCACCTACGTGACTATGCCTCGACCAGTTCTATGGCGACTTCGTAGGAGAGGCCGGGGGATGCGCCAACGGCCAGCGGGACTTGCTGGCTGTGCAGGTCGAGGACGGCCTCGGCGTAGCTATCAAAGTGGACAGGTATTGCCGCGCCATTGAGGGGGTCGGTATAGTTGATGGTGACTCCTACCTGAGCATAGGAGGTGCGCAGCGCGTCGCGGTACTGCTGACCCGTGATGCCGGTCGCTGTGCCGTCGTACTTGAGCAGATCGTTGGAGCAGAGCAGCACCATCGACCAGGTGCGCTTGCCCGGACCCAGGTCGACATAGGATTCGCCATTGTCCGCACGCACCGTTGCTTTGCGCACTCGCGGCTGCTTCATGCGATAGGTACCCGGCTTCACAAAGTAGCCCTGGCCGTCGATCACCAGCTCACAATCCTGGCCAACTATTGCCATATGCTTGTCTCCTTCCGCTTTAGCTCTGAATGCGCGAGGTCTGCGTCGTCTTAGTATCGCTAATCGAGACCAGTTCGCCGTCGATGGAGACGGACAGCCCCCATTTCTTCAGGGCGCTGGTGATGGTCA
>DASTKE010000018.1:0-2831 GCA_035716105.1 Ktedonobacteraceae bacterium
CCTCCACGTGCGTCTTGAAGAAGTATTCATCGTCGCCAACACGGTAAAACCCGTTGAATGAGTTGAGCGAGACTGCTTTCGGCGTCAACGTGACACTATCGACAAAGAGCTTCATATGACGCGCAAACCAGCGTTGTAGCAAATGTTCAGCTTTTTCGCGTTCCGTAAACTGCAAGCGCTGGATGGTTGCCAGACTATCGATTTCCTGTAAGAGCGCGGGGAGTTTTATCACGTCCTCGATGGTAAAATCTGGCTCGCTCTGTGCCAGCAGTTCGCGTGCCTCCGCCGTGCGTGCTCCGGTCAGCACGGCAATAGTGAGTGCGCCAGCCGCACGTCCCCCCAGAATATCGCCGGTGGAATCCCCAACGACGATAAAGCCCGTGTATTGTACCGGGAGTTGTGCTGCCTCTACCCTGGCGGGCGCTATGAATTGCGCCCCTACGGGCATTCCAAAAGGATCACCATTTAGCACAAAATGGTTGGGATTGGCGGCGAATGCGAATATAAAGGGATGAGGCTTATTCAGCAGTGTCGCCCTGTCGCCTTGCGAGCGCAATAGGGCTTCGGCGCGCTCTACGTCAGCACTTGTGGCGATGTGCTGCTGATCAAAATAGGATAGCAAGCCATAGAGTTTAAGGGGAACAAGTGCCTCCTGCTCCGGGCGACCGGTAGCTATACCGAGCGTGTAACCTTGATTGCGCAGTTCCTCAAGCGCGGCTCGTACCTGTTCCAGGGGCAATAGTGGCTGCTCGAAGTGAATACAGCCGCGTTTTCCTGGCTGCGCGGGGGCATGTCCATAACTCTGCTCATACAGTTCATCGCCCAGATACCACTCCTGGAAGATATCCTGACAAAACGCCCAGAACGGGCTGTAGCGCGAAAAGACATTCTCAATCGGAAATCCCAATACTTCGCTGGCATAAACATCGAAACGATTGATCAATTCAAAGCCAACCGCGTCTTGAAAAATTGGTAAATTGAGGATACGGACGATATCAATCATATATGGTAGGGACACCCCTTGCGGGTGTCCTGCCACGCCACGTGCCTGAGCTACCTGCTGGCGAAATGTCGCCAGCCAACTTGCATCCCAGGGCCGTAAGGGCTGGAGAGCAGCCCTATCTGGCAAAGCGCGCAAAATTTCGATGAGATGCAGGCAGACGGCGGCATAGCAGGTATCCCAGTTGGAATTGACGGCTCGCGCTTTGAGCGCCAGGATAGCTGGCTCTGGAAAGAGGGCGCGACTGATACGGCGACTCTCTTCAGCCGTGGCGGCAGGCATATACTGCCCTTCTGGCCCTGACTGGTTCGGGTCGAGATTCCAGTAGCGCGGACTGTAAAGTAGTTCGTGCAGCACGAGACCCGCCGTATCCCAGTAGGCATCTTCGCTGGTGATGACACCATCAAGGTCAAATATTATCAGGTTACTCACCGGAACCTCTTCAATCGCTCACGCAAGGCGCGGACGCTCTGCGGCTCACTCGCGAAACGATAGGTCAGAGGAATGACATTGATGTTGACTGCGCCCGCGTTGCGCAAGAGTGCGACCGCTTCCAGCAATTCGCCTGCCGCGCCGTTGACCTTCACCACCCCTGATATGGTGTACATAGTAGCGCTTGATACCTCGACGCCATCGGTGCCTGATGGACGAAACTCAACGCCTGAAAGCAACGGCTGCAAGCGATTGCACACGCGCTGCACCTCTTCGACGCTCTCTCCCTGAATGTAAGCGGTCAGCACGGAGCGGTTGCGCGCCTGCATTCGTGCGTCAATCAGTTCCAGCATGGTCGAAGCCATCCGCAAGGCGTGTTTGTTCTGCTTGAGAAGATGCACATTGGCGATCAGACAAGCCTGTGAGTGCAACACAACGCCATCGTCTAACAATTTGAGATGATTTTCGCGCAAAGTAGTACCTGTCTCAGTCAGGTCAACAATCAAATCCGCCGTATCGGTAAGCGGCGCGGCTTCTAATGCGCCATGCGGGGAGACGATCTTGCAGTGGGTGATGCCGTGTTGGCGCAGAAATTGCCCTGTCAGAATAGGATATTTGGTGGCGATCCGCAGGCCGCGTCCCTTGCGCGCCTGATAGTACCCAGCGAGATGCCAGAGATCAGCGCAGGTGCTGACATCTATCCAGGTTTCAGGTACAGCGACAACCAGCCGACAACTGCCATAGCCGAGGTCGCGTTCCAGTACGATCAGGTCGTCGGTATCAGCTTCCTCGTCTTCTTCGATATCGCCATAACCCCGATGCTCGGCCAGGATATCGTAGCCGGTGATGCCGAGCGTGGCATCACCCTCCTGCACCAGCGCCGGAATATCCGCCGCTCGCTGGAAAACGACTTCCATATCCGGCATACTGCGAATGCGCGCCAGGTACTGGCGAGGATTGCTGCGACTGACCTTCATGCCACATTCAGCAAGAAATGCCATCGTCGCCACCTCCAACGCGCCCTTCCCCGGCAAGGCTAAACGGATTTCGGCTTCAGTGCTCATCGCTCCCACTCCTTTGCCTGGACGACCAGTACTTCGATGCTCACCACGTTTTCTTCCCCTGTTTCCAGGTTGCGCACCGTCACCACACTCTCTTCTCGCTCATTGCCGCCGACAATCAAGGCCAGAGGGATATGCTTTTTCGTCGCCAGTTTCAAACCGGCACCAACACCATGTCCGGTTACATCAATCTCTACGCTCATGCCCGACGTGCGAACGGCGCGGGCGACCCACAACGCATACGGCATATCCTGCACGCTGACGGGTATCACCAGCGCCTGCGTTGGCGGCAGCGCCGGTAAAGCGCTCGCAGGAACGAGCGAAAGCAAGCGTTCCAT
>DASTKE010000019.1:0-3615 GCA_035716105.1 Ktedonobacteraceae bacterium
TCGTCGGCAACCTTGATTCACAAACAATCGTGCTGGGCGACGACAACTATCAGAGCCAGCTTGCCTTAATGGTATCCTGGCTGCCTGCCGCCGTACAGAATCTGCTTCCATCCCCTGCCGGCGGCCCGGCAGACCCTTTTAACGCACCCGAAGCACTGCTGGAAAAGGCCGAGGCGCGTTCAGATCTCTACAGCCTCGGCGCGATCTTCTACCTCCTACTCACCGGTCAACCACCGGCGGACGCGAATACGCGCTTGCAGCGGCAGCAGCGCCTGCGTTCGCCTCGCGAACTCAACCCGCGCATCAGCAGCAGCATCGATGCGTTTGTCGTCCGTGCGCTGGCCCTCGAACCGGTCGAACGCTTCCAGAACGCCAGTGCCATGATCGCTGCGCTCACCGACATCGAACGGAAAAACGCGGGCTACAAGATGACGCAGGTCAAAACCGCCTCGCCAGCCGGGTCAAATGGAAACGCGGCAGAGGATGAAGACTGGTCCCTGGAAGAAACTGTCACCATCACGCCGCTCAAACCACATGAAGCCACTCCCTCCAGCAACGCTGGAACGGCTGGCATGGCCGATGTAGCCCTTTCCGATACGCTTATTATCCCTCCCACCACCCGGCCCTCGCCATCCACAGAGACACCACAGCAGAACGGTAACGCGCTGCCACCATCTGCGGTTTCACCGCCTCCATCTCCACCTGTAGCTGTACCGTCGGAGGACTTTGAGGACGAGCTGCCCGATTACAGCGATGAGCAGGACAATACATCCGCTCACGACACTCCGGGCGGCTGGCGAAAACGTATCACCGGTATGCTGCCCGCCATCGGTGCATCACAGAGACAGCGTGTCGCGCAGAACGCAGCGCCAACAAAAGCAGGTTCCTGGCTCAAACGCCTGCGGGAGTTCTTCCTCGGCGAACAGCAGCACACCACGGCATCAGCAGCGACCATCGAAACGCCCATGCGCGTGCAGCCCAACCAGACCTACGCCATCCGTATTCGCCTGTTGGGCCGCGATATGCCCTCTATTCCCGCCGTACCGGGCGAGGGCAAGAACACCACGTCGCAGGGTCTCAGCGCCCTGATCGAGGGTGAAGTCGTCTACATCGAGGTCCGCTCCGTGCTCTATCAGAGCTTCGCCTACATCGTCCAGCAGGCCGGAGTGACCATTCCCGCCCCCGGTTACGCCGCCGAAGTCACCATTCCCATGCAGGCACTGTCGAGCGGCCCCAGTGGGCGCAGGGACCGCCTGCACATCTTCTTTCTCGATGGCAAGCGCCGCCCGCTCTACGAAAAGCCCTTCGTGGTCGAGATTTTCGTCTCCCACCTCGTCCAATCTGGACGCGAAGGCCACAACGTCCTGACAATCCCCCTGTAATCAACATGTACCCCCTCGTAGGGGCCGATTCATCGCGCCCACCGCCGATTTATTGGCCCAGGCCGTAGGCCGATCAATCGGCGGTGGGCGCGATGAATCGGCCCCTACGGTTACAGGTGGAAAGTTCAAAACTCTGCTATAATGGTACGAAAGGGAGCCATCCATAGCAAAGGAGTTTTTCTTTATGTCAGACCAGCCCGTGAGCGTCGATACACACGACAGCGCCTTATCAACCCTGCGCAGTGGGCAGAAAGCAGCCCACGCCCATGCACACGAGGATCCCATAGCAGACTTCTCAAGCAACCTTCTGGATAGAGGCGACTCATTTATTTATGCCACCGTCGGCATCTGTTTCTTCACGGCGGCGCTCTTCGCCCTGGGCTACAGCTTCTGGGACTTCACGGTGAATATGTTGCACGTAATACGCCCCGAAGATGTGGCCGGAGCCATCATCAAGCTCGTCTCCGACCTCCTGCTTGTGCTTATCATCATGGAGGTGCTCGGCACCGTCATCCACTACCTGAAATCACACGCGACCTCGCTGCGTCCATTTCTCTTCATCGGCATCGTCTCAGCCACGCGAGGCGTACTCTCGATTGGTGCCAGGCTCTCAATCGAGGGGCAGGTCAGCCCGGCAGACTTTCCCCACGCCATGATTGAACTGGGCGTCAACGCCGCTGTTATCCTGGCCCTCGGTCTCACCCTCAAATTGCTCGGTAAGCTGGTTGACGACTAAGTGACAACTCCCCTTGCGTTTACGCAAGGGCTTCTCAGGAAACGCTTGTGCTACTGCACTACGTTGGCTCCTGAAGGCTATGCCCTAGCCTCAAACCTTCTGCTAAGATGTTTTGAGCGGCATTCACATCACGGTCTGCTATGTACCCACAGGAAGGACAGATATGGGTACGAACAGAAAGCGACTTCTGTACGATTGCGCCACACTGGTAACACTTCTGGGAGGTGAAGCGCGGATTCACTCGTATCACAGTATGTCCAGCATTCTCAGCTTTGGCAGAGAGGATATCGAGAAATGCGCCCCAACCGGCGTCCATGATGCTTTTTGCGAGATGGTGATTTTTCACCATGTGAGTAATCTGCAAGTCCTCTACACAGATATGGGAACAGGACTCAGCATATGGCTTAGCCATCTTAAAGGAAAAATCTTTGCGTTGACGGGCAATCTTCAGGTGGGTTTTTGCCACGTTACGGGCGGCTTTCTGGCGGCGGTGACTGCCCTTCTTGCGTCGGCTCTTGATGCGTTCTTTGCGTCTGAGCGTCTTCTGAGAGGTGCGATAGAAGCGCGGGTTGTCAACGGTGTTGCCCTCGCTATCGGTCAAGAAAGATGTGAGTCCCACATCAATGCCGATGGAAGGATGCTCGCACTGAGAGGGCAAGTGTTCCGTTTGAGGTTCCGTTTCGCAGACAATGAGGACGTACCAGTGTCCATCAGCACGCAAGAGAAGATGAGCCGTTTTGGGAGTCCCTTCAAGGGGCCGATGCAGTTTGATTTTAAGCGAACCACCAATCTTCTTAGGAACCATGAAATGCTTCTTGTCCTCATGCAAATAGCAATCCTTGCCATGTCCGTATTGCCGCAACTGGATAGAGTGCCACCTGTTCGGGGTTTTGAAACGGGGGAAGCCAACACCGGCAAGAGCGTATTTCTTGGCAGCAAGGAAGCGTTTGAGGGCTTTAGAGAGGCGGTCTGCAAGCATCTGGACGGTCGTGGCGGGGACATGTTCACCACGCCCCTTAAACAGTCCCTCAAGGTCATACTTAGAGGGGAATGTTTGTTCACGCTCATACTGTGCCTTGACGGTTTCCAGCATCGCATTGTAGATACCACGCGACTCTATCAAGCACGCCATAAGCTTGTGCTGTTGCTCTTTCTTCGGATAAAGCCGATATTCAAACGTTCTCATATATCCTACTGTACTCCATTAGGATATAAATGTCAAGAACAGATTTTCAGACAGCCATTCACCCCCATGCCTAAAGGCAGAGGCCCTCTGGCAATGTATGGTAGGGGTTCACGACAAACTTGCACATCCTCCCCCGGTACTCTATGATAAGAGAAAACTGAAGGTGTGATATGAAACACACATTCTTATCCAGGCTGCGCACCAACGGCATCTTTTACCTTGTTGGCTCGCTGCTGCTTTTAATAGGGGTGCCGCTGTACCAGTTCTCGATCCTTGTCCCCCAGGGCTATAGCGCGGCCCAGGCTGACGCG
>DASTKE010000020.1:0-3212 GCA_035716105.1 Ktedonobacteraceae bacterium
GCATCCCCATCGAAAGCAGCCCCGAAATCGGCCCCGACTTCGAGCACCTTTTTTTGCAGCGCGACAAGGTTCTCAGGCTCGATCGGGCTGGGCGAGTGATTGGGAAAGGTGCCGTCCAGTTCGAAGTAGAGTGGGTAGAGATGGGCAGGCAAGTGCTCAAACACACGCGGCATCACCATGCCGGCCATGCCGTTACTGGCATCGACCACCACTTTCAGTGGCCGAATCTTACTCACGTCGATATAGGAGAGCGCGTGCTTCACATAGTCATCGGTGGCATCGCGATGCGTGACCGAGCCTTTGTGCGCAGGTTCAGGAAAATTGCCCTGGATGGCCAGGTCGCGAATATCGGCCAGGCCAGTATCCAGGCTGATAGGATAGGCCTGGGCGCGGCAGAATTTGATGCCGTTGTATTGTCTGGGATTGTGCGAGGCCGTAATCATCATCCCAGCCGGATAATTGTAGTAGCCCACGATGAAGTATAGTTCGTCTGTCGTCGTCAGGCCGCAATCGATCACGTTGACACCCTGGTCGGTGATGCCCCGGATGGCGGCAGCAGCGAGCTGGGGAGAGGAGACGCGCATATCGCGGCATACAGCAATTTCCGGGACGTTCAAGTACAGCGCGGCGGCGCGTCCAATGCGATAGACGGCTTCCTCTGTCAGGTTTTCACCGTAGACCCCACGAACGTCATACGCTTTGAAGATGTCGGGATGAATAGTGCCATCTTTTGTCGTCATCTGCAATTAGCTCCTTTTCTTGCTCTAAAATCATGCCCAGCGTATCAACCCCAGGTCGTACACATTCGGGAGGTCGGCATGGCTGGGCAGAACGCGCACTCCATAGGCAAGCGTACCGCCTTCGGCGGGCTGAAAGTGGACATCGTAACGATAGGCACCATCTTGCTCGCGTTTGGTGTACGTCATCGGGAACGTATGTGGTGGAACACGATAACCGTCCGTACCATCGGCAAGACCGTCGTACACAAAGTCAACGCCAATATCCTCTGGGTGCAGGTTATCTGCCCGCACCCAGGCGTGTATGTCGAAACCTGCTCCCAGATCGAAGTGTCCATCGCGCAGCCCGGAGACGTAGAGTCCCAGTCCCGGCCAGACGCGCCGCACCCTATCTTCCCAGGTCGCCAGTTCACGTGCCTGTTGGTAGTGGTTTTGCTCCATACAGATGCCACGCCGAATTTCCGGGACATAAAAGCGGGTGGTGTATTCTTTGACCATGCGACGCATGCTAAAAGCGGGTGCGCAGGTACGGATAGCCTCCTTCATAATGGCAATCCAGCCATGTGGAATGCCATCGGCTCCTCGGTCATAATAGGTAGGAACTATCTGCTCTTCGAGCAGTGCGTACAACGATTGGCTGTCAGCCTTGTCCCGTTCGTCGTCATTGTCATACTCGCGCTCCTCGCCGATCGCCCAGCCATTTTTGCCGTTGTAGCCTTCAGCCCACCAGCCATCGAGGATACTGCAATTCGGCAGCCCATTGAGAGCCGCTTTTTGGCCGCTGGTGCCACTGGCTTCATAGGGCCGGATGGGGGTATTCAGCCAGAGGTCAGCGCCGGAGACCAGGTAGCGGGCCATCTCGATGTCGTAGTTTTCCAGGAAAATGATCTTGCCCCGGAATTCATCACTTTGCGAGAGGTGGTAGACCTGCTCGACCAGCGCTTTACCTGGCTCGTCGGCAGGATGAGCCTTGCCAGCAAAAATGATCTGCACCGGGCGTTCTGCATTGTTCAAGATACGGCCCAGACGATCAAGGTCTCGTAGGATGAGCGTGGCTCGTTTATAGGTGGCGAAGCGCCGGGCGAAGCCAATCGTCAGGGCAGCGGGATTGAGGACGTGTTCGAGGTCTTCGCTTTGGCCTGGCGCTGCGCCCTGGCGGAGATACTGGTGTTTCAGACGCTGGCGCGTGTAATCGATGAGCAGTTCTTTACGCCGCCGGTGCGTTTGCCACAGTTCTTCATCGGGTACAGCATCGAGGTGATTCCACAACTCAGGCTCATCGACGCGCTCTTTCCATTCCGCGTCCACATAGCGCTTGTAGAGAGCATCTATCTCCGGCGCAACCCAGGAAGGCGAGTGAACCCCATTGGTGATGGAATCTATCGGGACCTCGTCGACATCGAGACTGGGCCACAAAAACTGCCACATCTTACGTGCGACTGCGCCATGCAGTTTACTCACGCCGTTGTGCAGTCCCGTCAACCGCAATGCCAGCACGGTCATACCATAACTGGCACCCGAACCATGATCTTCGTGAGCCAGTTCCATGAACTGCTCGCGTGTCAACCCAAGCTGCCCCCAGTAGGACCAGAAATACGTATCAATCAGATCGTAGCCGAAGGTATCATTGCCTGCAGGTACAGGAGTGTGCGTGGTAAAAAGCGAATTGGCTTCGACGGCTTCGCGTGCCTCGTAGAAGTTCAAACCGGAGGCGACCAGTTCGCGGCATCGCTCTAAATTGAGGAAAGCGGCATGCCCCTCGTTGAGATGCCAGGCCGATGGTGAGATGCCGAGCGCTCGCAAAGCGCGCACACCCCCGATACCCAGCAGAATCTCTTGCGAGATGCGTGTCTCTCTATCACCTCCGTACAATTGTGCGGTCAACTTCCGGTCAGACTCGTTATTATGTGGCACGTCGGTATCCATCAGATACAGCGGAATGCGTCCCACCTGTACCTTCCACAGGCGCGCATAGACAGGACGCCCTGGTAAATCGACACTGATCATCACCTCGGCACCCTTCTCGTCATACACGGGAAGAACAGGGGCCTCAGAAAAATGGAGCACGTCGTAGAATGCCTCCTGCGTACCGTCACGGGTAATGCGCTGCTGAAAATAGCCTTCGGCATACAACATGCCGATGCCTATGTATGGCAGACCCAGGTCGCTTGCCTCTTTGGCGTGATCGCCAGCCAGCATCCCCAGTCCACCGGAGTAGATGGGAAGGGATTCATCGAGTCCAAACTCGGCTGAGAAATAGGCAATGGTCTGATTGAGCAATTCGGGGTAGGTGCGAGAGAACCAGGTTTCACCGGGACGAGGATGCATGTACTCATCGAATTCGTTGAGCGTGCTATCGTAGCGCTGCAGGTAGTCAGGGTCGTGGGACGCTTTTTCGAGCACCTGCGGCTGCAACTCAGAGAGCAAGCGAACAGGATTGTGCCTGACGTGTTCCCACAGGTCGGGGTCAAGGCT
>DASTKE010000021.1:0-6397 GCA_035716105.1 Ktedonobacteraceae bacterium
AGCCATCAGCCCTCGTATCAGCAGGTAGAGCACAATCATGATGCCTATGCTGATGAGGAAGGAGCCGATAGAATGACCCCATATAAAGAACAGCAAAAAGAATAGCGGAATTGGGAAGCCTCGCCAGCCCCAGCCACCGCGCCTATATCGATATCTCATGATGAAATGCTCCTGTGTATCCTTCCAACCGAAAAGTTGACCAATGGAAACCTTATGTTTTTGTTGCCTACAGATAGTATACCACATTTTGGATATTGCTACCTGCTATTTGAAATATAGCATATTGCAATTCGTATGTCAAGACCGGTCCTGAGACCCGCGCGAGAGAGGTCTCACCCAACGAGAAGTGGTTCAACGGCACTGAGTATCATCTCTGGATTCATCTGGTCAGAGTTACAGAGCAGAATGATACTCACTTTCTGCTCTGGATATTGTTTAACCCGTGAGAGAAAACCGGGTGTTCCTCCACCATGCATCCGAAATCGAGGAGCAAGAAACCATCCATATCCATAATGAAGTGAAGGATCAACCTGTCCGTGAGGCGTAAACATCAACTGCAAGGTTTGCGGAGAGACAAGCGGGCAATCAAACATCGCATCGCACCATTTTTTTAAATCCTGCACCGTTGAATAAAGCTCACCAGGTGCCTCCTCAAATTCGCTCAATTTATCATTGTCCGCATTGACCAGCTGTCCATTCTCAACAGTATGACCATATGCGCGACCAGGATTAATCCTACGAGGAAGGTCGAGGCCAGTATTTGTCATGGATAGAGGTGTGAGAACAGAGCGTTTCATCAATTCGGCGAAAGATAGTCCTGTCACGTTCTCCATGAGATATCCCATTAGAATGAAGCCGGTGCTGCTATAACTCCATCCCTCCCCAGGGCGGAACAACTGTGGCTGTTTCACCAGATAAGAGAGGAGATTTCCTTGTTCGTTTTTGAGTTTGTTCATTTCAAATCGAAGATTCGGAACGTCGTAAATATCCTGTAAACCGGAAGTATGGGATAAGAGGTGATGAAGCGTGATGTCCTTATCGAGTGCTGTTAGTTCAGGCACATAGGCTGCTGGCTTTTCATGCAGCTCAATGAGTCCTTGCTCAAAGAGAATAAGAGCAGCCATCGCAATAAACATTTTTGTCACAGAGGCGATATGAAATTTTGTTTCGAGCACATTTGGAACGTTCAGTTGCCTGCTTGCAAACCCGTACGCTTTCTCGAATAACACTTCTCCCCCCTGGGAAACCAGAATAGTTCCACTGAAAATATGCTCTTTCTCTAACTGCTCAAACACCAACGCTAGCTCTTTTTTGCTCATCATAGCATTCCTCCAAACTCTCATGATTTCATCGGCTTATCTTTTTGAGAGTATAGGTCCTTATATATGACATCTTCTGTCATGATTACATCAGATGGTCATGTGAAACGTTATTTTCACAAATCTTTAGTACTACAAAACCGCTCGCTTGATGTGACAAGTTGGCATATTTCAACGTTTAATCAATAGACACCAACTAACAACTAAGCGACGGGGTGAACATGAGCCAGTGCCAGCGTTGTAACAAGCCTTGTAGTGTCACTGCTGTATTTTGCGATGAGTGCCGCTTGTTACAAAACCCGTATCAAACGAAGGCCATTGAAGCGCAAGCTTCCTTTGCGCAGCCTTCGTTGATTGCTACGCCTTCTCTACAGGAGCATAGCGAGTATGAAGGGTATAGCGAGCATATCGATATATTTGAGCGTGATACCCATCCCGTACCTGCCGTACCAACCATAGCGGCGCAAGAGATACATACGCCGGTACCACCGGGACCAGACCCGGAGCCGTTGCAGGGGCAGGTAGAGGTACAACAGACCTATAATCTGGTGGAGCAGGCGCTGCAGCGGCTGAACGAGGCCGCACGCCGCATTGCCCAGGCTGAAGGAAAGCAGCCGGGTCAATCCCCTTTTTCTCGCCAGCCTCACGCACCCCGTCTGACCCCTTTACGCGATATTTCGGCTGAGATCCAGCGGGAGAGCACGCCGTTGCCAAAGGTGTCGTCTACCGACGCGGATACACAGCCGCAGAAGTCGCAGGCAGAGCCGACCCCGAAGATGCCGGACCTCTGGCCCTGGCTGCAAGAAGGCGATACGGGTGAGACCGATGTATGGGCGAATCGCACCGATCCGCTGCTTGCCCGCCAGGTTCCCAATCGCATAGATGCCGCACGCATTGAAGAGGAAGACAGGCGACGCGCCAGGGCCGAGGGCTGGACGACTCGGCCTGTTCCCGTTGCCGGTAAACAAGGCGCGAAGCGGCGCAGTCGCATGCGGCTGGCCTTTATCATTCTTGCCTCGCTGGCTGTCGCTGCCCTGCTGGTTGATGGCCTGCTGGCTTCGCTCGCCTTCATCCATACAGAGCATACAGGCACTGCGCACAATGGCCCACCGACGCTGACCCTCTCGTCCAATGTTGTCGTTGTAGGACAGGCTGTGGTGCTTCACATTCGCTATTTTTCACCGTCAACGAAGGTTTATTTGACACATGATATCGAGCAGCCGATCATAACGACCAATGGCACCGGCCTGGTCAAGGTTGACTCGACGGGAAACGCGGATATTCACGCGCAGATTGACAGCAGTTGGGGGCCGGGCTTCCACACCGTCTATGCTGAAGATGTCAACACACGCTACACCGCCAGCAGCACCTTGCAGATTACTCGTTCCGGCTCGACGCGGCCATCGCAGCTTGTCATCGGCTCATCCACGCTGGATTTCGGCCCGGACTACCAGGGAGCGAACACAATTCAACCGCTCACATTACATAACTCTGGCGATGGTGCCATCACCTGGGCAGCCAGCAGCAACCAACCCTGGCTGATGATTTCGCCACCGCAAGGCATGTTTAGCGCGAGCCAGACGATTGAAATCGCCGTGGAACGCTTCAACTTGAAGCCAGGCGACTACAAGGGAACGGTTATCTTCTCAACCAACGTCGGCGCTCCCATCTATGTGCAGGTGCAGATGACCGTGCGACCGCTGCCTGCCAATGCTGGGGCGGTGCTGGCGGTGACGCCTCCCGTGCTCTCGTTCATGGCGCTCGATGGCGCATCCTCGCCAAACGCGCAGGTGCTGACCATCAACAATCCCGGCTCGCAGCCCCTGTCCTGGTCGCTGACGAGCAATACACCGACACCGTTCACGTTTGCGGGGCAGGATGTCCTCCTGCACCTGTTTGGCGCGAAAAACTGGCTCGCGACCGATCACACCTCCGGGGTGGTTGCGCCCGGCTCGACCAACGTTGTGCGCGTCTTCGTCAACAGCCAGATTATGCTGCCCGGCGTCTATACCGATACGCTGGTCTTTGGCTCAAGCAGCGGAACTATTGATAGCCCGCAGAATGTCAGCGTCTCTCTGACGGTGCAGCCGCGTTGTGGTCTGACGATGAGCGCGGGCAGTGTGGCCTTCACCGCTGTGATGGGTCAGGGCAATCCGAGCAGCCAGGCGTTAGGTTTGAGCGCGACCTCCAGTTGTGTAGGTATGCTCAACTGGAAAGCCCAATCCTCGGCTGGCTGGCTGGCCGTTACGCCCGGCAGTGGCCAACTGAAGGGGGCAACCAGCACTGTGACCACTATCAGTGTGAACGCCGCCGCTATCACCAGGCCGGGGAACTATCAGGGAACGATCTCCTTCTTGACGGGCATGAGCACGCAGACGGTCGTCATTTCCTTGCAGGTGCAGCCGCCGCCGCCGCCCGGCGCGCCTATTATGGGCGCGTCGCCGCTCAATCTCAACTATAGCGCGACACAGGGTATGGCGAATCCGCCTGGGCAGGTGGTCACGATCACCAACAATGGTGGTGGTACGCTCTACTGGCACACGAGCGTGACCCAGTTGGCCTCGGCCTGGCTGGGTGCCTCTCCCAGTGGTGGCTCGATAGGCAAAGGACAGACAGCTCAGGTGACGGTGAACGTCGCGATAAAGAACCTGACACCGGGTACCTACGTGGGTCAGATCACGCTGAATGGCACAGATGCCAGCGGCGTCACCAGCGCGGGTGGCAGTCCGCAGACAATTGCGGTCAATTTACTGGTTCTACCGCCCTGCGCCATGGCCAAACCTTCATCGAGCACGCTGACCTTTAACGCGACGGTTGGCAGCGCAAATCCGGCTCCTCAGTCACTGACCATCACCGCTGCTGGCAACTGCGGCTGGCCGTTGAACTGGAAGGCCGATATCACCAGTTCCGCTCCCTGGCTCTCGGTCTCTCCCGGTAAGGGCTTGATTGCCGCCAGTGGGCAGGGCGCGACGATGACCGTCTCGGCCAACACGACAGGTATGTTACCGGGTACGTATACCACGCAGATCTCCATTGCCGCGACGGATAGCTCTGATACAGCCGCGGAGGGCAGTCCGCAGGTGGTTTCCGTGACACTGACCGTGCAGTCGCCCTGCTCGCTTCAGGTATCACTGGGTAGCCTGAGCTTCTCGGTGGCGCAGGGGCAATCCGCGTCCGCGCAATCGCTCACTATCAGCGAGGCGGGCAACTGCGCCCGACCGGTTTCCTGGACGGCAGTGGGGGACGGTGGCAGCAGCTCATGGCTAAGTATCTCCTCAACTTCTGGTACTGATAGCGGTGCCGGCAATACGATTGCAGTGGGTGCGAGTGCTGCCAGCCTCGCGGTGGGTGCCTATAGCGGCTCGATTACCGTCTCAGTGAAGGATAGCAGCGGTGCCACAGTGCAGGGCAGCCCACAGACTGTGAGTGTGCAGTTGATCGTCACCGGCTTTTCCCTCAGTGGTACCGTCATGGCCTGTAGTGATAGTGCCTGTCCTCTTCCCGTTGCGCTGCCCGGCGCGACCGTGCTGCTGCTGAACGGCTCCGGTACGCAGGTGGCGAGCGTGACTGCCGATGCATCGGGCAACTACAGCTTCTCCAATATCGGCTCCGGTTCCTACACGCTTTCCGTCACCGGCATTTTGAGCAGCGTCAACTATAGTGGAACGAAGGCGCTGACCCTGTCGGGTAGCCAATCAGGCATCGTGGTCGATGTGCTGCCTGTATAAGTAGGAATGGCAAAACAGCAGAAACATGGTACAAGCAGGCCACCCGCAAGGGGATGGCCCTACTAGACACGGGGTAACTTATTGGGCTACGTGGCTGGCAGGTATAGTAGGGCCATCCCCTTGCGGGTGGCCTGCCGAAGGCTTCTCACATGTTTTATACGGCATACCTGGAAGATTGGTGACTCTGCAAGAAGCTGGCTACCAGGCATATTAGCGCAGAGGAACTCTCCACTGCGCCAGCCATTGATGGGCGCGATGGTCGCGCATACGGATGAGCGCCTGCTGGCGGAAGATATGCACGGCGAAGGAGGTGAGCATATCAGGGGCGTCGGGCAGGTATTCCAGGCTGGTGCGGTCGGCGCTCCAGCGCACGCCGCGATGCCGACCGGTGTACCAGGGCGACATGAGGTTGAGATGGGTCACGGGATGGTTGCCCAGTGTCTCGGTGAAGACTAAGTTGGGCGAACCCCAGCCGGAGTGCGTGTGACCGCTGATGTAGAGGGCTGCGTTCGCGTGCTCGGCCAGGATCGCACGCACCTCAGACGAGTTCTCAACATAGAAAAAGGGGTCCTGGGAGTCGTCATCGAGGTTGCGTTCCGGGTCGCGGTCCAGCACGGTATCGCTCAGGGGGCAGTGGGCGAAGATCACGGCGATCTGTGTGGCGTGTTCCGCCAGCGTCTGATCCAGAAAGGCCAGCGACTCTAGCGAGAAGATCACATGCGGATTTTCGCGACGCTGGTACACTCCATAGGGGTAGGGCTGGTCGAGCATGATGCAGACCACTTCACCCGCGTCCCAGGCGTAGCGCACGGGGCGCTGCCAGGCGGCGCTGAATTCCTCAGCCGTGTGAGGGTTGTCCTCGCGGCTTTCCGGGTGGAACTCGTGGTTGCCGAGGCCGGGGTAGAGCGGCACATTGCCCAACTGCGCTGCCAGGTCTTTTTTCGCCAACCGGTAGTTCTGGGGCGCACCCGTGTCCACTATATCGCCGGGGGAAACGCAAAAGGCCGGTGCGCCCTCGTCCAGCCAGAGCGAGCGCACATCCTGAAACATGGGTGCCATGCGCCGCGAGTGGATGGCGTGCCATTCGTCGCGTGCGCGGTAATGCAGGTCGCCAAAAGCCCAGAAGTATAACAACTCTTGCTGAGCCGTCCGGCCCATCTCCAATGATATTCGTCTGTCGTTCATACGATAGAAGGTCTCCAAACTAGTCAGTCTATATGTGTATTGTAACCCACGAATATACCGTAGGGGCCGGTTCACCGCGCCCATCGCCGATTTATCGGCCTGCGGCCGCAGGCCGATAATGAACTTTTCCCATCGAAAACGGTCATGCTCCCGTAGGCGGTGCAT
>DASTKE010000022.1:0-3492 GCA_035716105.1 Ktedonobacteraceae bacterium
CAGATAAGCTGGAAAGGAGGGGTTGTAGCTCATATAACGCGAAGCTGCGCGTGATGCTTTCAAGCAACTGGCGAGCTTCACCGGTGCTGAGCTTTTCGGCGAACGGGAGGACGGTGCCGCGCTGCGCGAGGTGCTGCAAGGCGGCGGGTGCGTATTCCGGCGCGGCCAGCCACGCGGCCAGCACGCTTCTATCGAACTCGCCCCTGAGCAGGCTCTGCCACCACCAGTGCATGTCTATCGCGCCCTCGCACCAATCGTGCGCGAGACAGGCCAGCAGTTCCGCCCGGTCATTGAAGACGACAGCCCCGGCATTGGCCGGTACTGCCCCCTCAACCGGGCGTACCGCTTGCCGCACCGATTGCGCGAGCGCGTGCCTGAGCGCATGTTCCCAGGCTTGCGGCGGTCGCTGTCCGATGTGCTGCAGCGAGAGCGCGCCGGGCAGCGGATCGCGCAGCCTGCGAATGCAGATCACCGCCGATGGCGGCAACCCCGGCGGGCGCAGGTCTACCGCCTCCAACAGGCTTGTGAGGCGCAGCCGCGTCGTGAGCGCGTCCAATCCAGAGCCGCGCACGCGCAGGCGCTGCGCGATGGTTGTCCCCTCTTGCCAGTCCATGCTCAAGCTCTCGGTCCCTCTCCGTTTCCTCGCTGTACCTGACTATCTCATGTAGTTAATCTGGACGGCGTTCAACTGCCCGCTGGCAGCCGCGTCAGCACCTGTCATGCTGGCAACAATGATATAGCGGTACTGTCCATTATCGACCGTTTGCAGTTCCGTGAGGGTATTCAACGCATTTGTTGCTTGGTTTCCACCTGTCACCGACAATTGCACCTGGTCAGATGTTTTCCCGGCCTGAGGAAATGAGCCATCACTATTGGTGTTGTTGGTGGCCGGGTTAGTAGCGGTTGAAGTAATCACCGAAGTAATCAGCGGCGTCGCGGGAAGCGCGGGATCGGAGAGTTTCAAACGCTCTAACGTCACCTGGAAGGTTCCCGTATTGCCTGTCTTTTTCCCCAGCACCGTCATGCTCTGAATTTGGGCGCCATTCGCCAGTTGCGCCGGCATCCATCCACTGACGGCGGTTACACCTGCTACGGCTGGAACAGCCCCACTTCCTCCGGTCGGATGGTTGCCATCAGGCTTCACAGCGACTCCGCCCAGGAGCAGCCAGGGAGCAGTAGCATCATATGGATAGAGTATAGGCGAAAGCGCAACCGTGTTCAAACCGGAACCAAAGCCCACGCCAACCAGATTAGCCATAGCGAAAAGAATGGCGCGGATGTTGTTGAAGTAGTCACTCGAGATCAGGTTGCCATCCTGGACAAATGGCAGCGAGGCCAGCAACAATTGCACATCGGTTGGTACGGTGGTCGGCGTCACTGGCGCTGGTTGAGATGGCTGCGCCGGTTGAGGCGTCGGGATGGGTATCGGTGGCAAAGGGAAAGGACCAATAGGACCAATAGGACCAATAGGAACAGGGTGAAAAACCCCAATGTTGCCGATATCAACCGGCGTGAATCTCCCTGCGAACCTGGCGCTCACTGCCGGATTTAACTGCACTGCTTGCTGCGGCTGTGCGACTGTGAACTGTGTCGTTGTGGCCTGCTCAAGCGCACTGACGAGGTTGGGATTGTTGATGATGAACCTGTTTTGCATAGCTCCTCCATTTACCTGACGGTCTGCGGGAAGTGACTCAAGCCGAGATTCGCGTAGCCGAAGCGCGCTATCCCACGATAGGGCAACGTAGAGCTGGCGAAGACCAGCGTGAGTTGATCCGTCAACCCGTTTTGCACGGCCTGGACGTTCTCCCAGATCGAATAGAGCTGGAATTTACTGCTTGTATCCGGGCCAATAAGAGAGATGGGATCGTGATAGAGCGCTTCTTGCAACAGGGGACGCAGTAAGTTGCCATTTGTCATGGCTATTGTATCAGTTGACAACGGGCGTTGGGAAAACGTGCCGAAAAACGTGTTGAATTCAAAGCCCGTAATCGATCCACCACCCACCATCGGCAGGAAACCGAACGGCGGCAGCGTGGTGAAACGCTGTGTCGCAACCATCGTACGCATGTTGTCAACCTCGTTCGTACTGATGTCGCGCACCTGGTCCTCAAATTGCAAGAACATGGCCTCGGCCTCGCTCCGGCGACGATCACCGATGAGGAGGGGCCAGCGTGTATCAGGTGAAGGCCGCGTGATACGCCGCCGCACCGACCAGCGATCAATAAATTCGATGCCATTGTCCAGCGTCCAGGAGATCATCGCCAGCGGCACATCCGCGTCAGTCAGGCAGCCGACCTGCGTTCCGCCACTCTGCCGCAGCGTATCAAGCAGCCCATAGCCTCCCTGCAAAGCATTGCTGAGCGGTTCGAAGGCAAACGTCTGCACCAGAAAATCGCTGGTACCGAAGCACAGGTGGGCCAGCACATTGCGCAAGCGCGTACTATCCTGCACGGTCTCTACAGGCAGATTGACGGCGATCAGGCGAAACTGCACGCCGTCGATGTTATAGCGCACATTGCAGGAGGCGGCGACGTTGCCCAGACCGCTAACGGACGCCAGTCCCTGTGTCCCCGTGGCGGGCGCAACCGTCAGCAAGTAGACGCCCGCGCCCGCTATATAGGTTCCCGGCGGCTGGCACGTGGCGAAAAGCCCCTGCGAAGTCCCCGCGCTCGTACCCGGCATCACCAGCGACACATCGGTATCCGCCGCCAGTTCCAGCGTATTCCCTTGCCGGTTGACAGCCAGCCCCGCCTTCACGGTGACGACGGGCGCGTCCGGCTTGCTGGCGTCCACCGACTCGCTGACCTCCAGGCCAGCAGCGATGCCATCGCCAATAGCAAGGCCCATGCGCCTGCGCGCCTCGCTATTGGCTCCCTGCTCCTGGCTCAAATCCTCACCTGAGAGCAGCCGCCCGTTAAAGAAGTTGATCGAGTAAATGCCGCCATCCAGAATGGCCTCGGTCAGATTTCGTGTACTCATTACCCGCACCTCCCATCAAGCATACTGGCTGATCTCAAGCGCGAGGCCCAGGAAGCCAGCATCCACGGGCTGGTTATCGCTGCGCATGACTCGCAGGACGATGCCATTCTGTGACGTTATCCCCAACGCTGCAAGCAGATTGACCAGTTCCTGGTCTTGCGCGGCCACAACATCAAAGCTATACGCCATGCTGCTGCTCAAGCCGACTACCGCGCTGCCCTTGACCATGTAATTGCCGCCGGGTTCGAACCAATCGCCGCTCAACAGGTAAAGAGTTCTATTCTCCTGTCCCAGCGACTGGACAGCCAGGCCATTGTAGGCAAACACGGTCTCACCCGCCGCTCCGAATTTCCCAGCCGCGACGATAAATGAACTGCCTGCTGGCCCGGCCAGGAACACCTCGGCTCCTCTCCGCGCCCCTGGAAAATCAACATTCCTCGACAGGTGATCGCTCTGTCCCATCAGCAGCGAAAGCGGAGGTATGGCATCCGCGCCCAGCGGGAACAGCAGCGG
>DASTKE010000023.1:0-3847 GCA_035716105.1 Ktedonobacteraceae bacterium
ATCCGCGCCACCATCAACGCCCTGCGAGAAGAGATCGAAACACACGTGGAAGCCGCCTATCGCGAACCTGCTGACACCCGCCTGCTGAATGCCATCAAGACGAAGAAGACGAATGGGAACGCTACGCCGTTGTTTTAGTAGGGGCGATGCCTTGTGCTCGCCCGGCATCCAGAACGCGGGCGAGCACCAGGCATCGCCCCTACGACATCCTCCAATGGATGTCGACCCCCGATATCGTATTGCCAACAAACTCAGGCAGTGCTAAGATATCACAGGCAGTAAAGGTGTAGAGAGAGAAGACCAGTATTCATTTTTTGCTGATGGTGGATGGCAATTGAAGGGATGCCCCTATGATAGAGCCGGAGAGTTATGCGCTATTGAAGCAAGAGATCGCTGAGCGCATTCTGGCGGACCGTCGTATTCTAGACCAGTTGCGAGAGGAAATACGCCCCCTCCGCAGTGCAGTGCGGCATATCCAGCCCAGAACGACAACGTCTATCTCACTGGTGGCTACCGATGGCGGCAATAACAGCTTGCAGTTTGACCCCTTCCTGGTTGAGATTGTGCGCATCGTCGACTCGAACAACAACGAGTATTGTCTGGAAGCCATTACCCCCACTACGAGCATCACCTATCTCAGCCAGAAACAGTTCAATGCGGATGGAAGTCCGCTCACAGCGCTCGGCGAGATGATGGCGTACCTGGGGGTCTGGGATTTAACGAAGCTGAGCAGCAGAATTCATAGAAATGAGAGCGACAGACCGATCAGCCCAGGCTGGGTCAAGGTCTATCGAGAACTGGTGGAATGGGCTATCCTGTTCTCAATCCTGAAAAACAAGGAATTCGGCAGCGATACCCTGATTATTTTTGATGGCCTGCTGCGCAGCGTCGTCTTTGCAGGCGATCTGTTTAAGCGCTACCTCGAAGGTATTCAAGAATGTATCGAGGCGCAACAACGGCAACACCACCGCAAGATTTACCTGGCTGGAGTGGCAAAGCATAGCAAAGTGCTCTCTCGTTATCGTTTAGCGATGGCATTGGAAGGCATTCTGACGGGCGGGTATCCGGCCTACGTGCCTGTTCCACGCGAGATCGAGGAGAAGGCATACAACTGGTCGGCCTATGCGCGGGGAGAAGATTGGCAGGTAGCTGAGGGCAGGAAATTTGCCGGTGGCGCAATGTTCTTTGTGAAGTTCGGCAGTGGGCGGCGCGATCCCATCTGGCCCATCGATATCTATCTCCCACAGAAACAGGAAGCGCCACACATTCTGGGCTGTATGCTGGCGGACGCGCTCAATGGCTTTCCCATTCCACTCTATCCTAATTGTCTTCAGAAGGCGCATGCCAACGCGGCTCTGATAGATTTCGACTTTGATATCCTGCAAAATCACATCTTTGACGGCATACGCCAGCTTCTGGCTGAAGAGGCTCCGGCGCTCGATATCTTTCGCCTGCAAGACGCTGACCCCTCAATAAGAAGATATGAAAACGAATAGGAACGGGAGAAATATAAATGCCCTCTTTTGAACTCTTCCCACGCAACCAGATTGTCGGTATATTCCGGGGTTTTCGCGAAGGCGGCTTAGAATTTCACGCCGACCTGGTGCTTCCCTATCGCAATGACTTTCAAAATATCCCCATGCATGGACAATTTCTGCTGGTTCAGTTGGAGACGCCAGACGAGGCGGTGCTGGGAAGAATCGCCTCCTTCTCCTCGGAGGGCAAACTTTCTTCCGGCTATGGCGAAGAATTCAATCTGAGGGCCTTGCGCGAGAATCGCACGGTGCCAGATGATTTGCGAGAAGAGTATCTCAAATACAAGGTCAACATCCGGGTGCTGGGTGTGCTCAGGCATAACATGGATGGGAATTTAACATTTATCGCCTCCCATCGGCGGCTGCCTCACGTCGGCAGCTATGTAGCGTTCCCTTCAGGGAGTGTGCTCCAGGAAATCGCCGGGCATAATATCGAGGGTGCCGAAATCGGCCACTTTGCGTTGGGCGAATATATCCATGCCGCCGGAAGCCCGCACTACAAGCAGATTGACGACTGGATGCAGATCAAATCTCCGGAGGTCAGTATCAAGTTCCCGATCAAACACCTGGTTTCGCGCCGCTCTTTCATTTTTGCTCGCGCCGGTTTTGGTAAATCAAATCTGAATAAGCTGCTCTTTAGTAAACTGTACGAGAAAACGCCGACCGTAGCGAAGCGAGGCAACAAGAACGTTCCGGTTGGCACCATCATCTTTGATCCAGATGGTGAGTATTTCTGGCCCGACGATAACAACCGGCCTGGATTATGCGATGTTCCAGCGCTACAGGATAAGCTGGTAGTGTTCACGTCAAGAAACGGGCCAGGTGCCTTTTACAACTCGTTCGTGGCGGGCGGCATTAAACTGGATATCCGGCGGCTCAAACCAACGGATGTGATTGGCATTGCCCTCGAACCTGAGCGGCAGGAGCAGCAGAACGTTCGTAAATTGCGCGGCCTGGATCAGAAGCGCTGGGAAGAACTGGTGAACCTGATCGATGCCGATGGAAATCAGGCCTCGCTCACCACCGTCAGCAAAATCCTCCAGCTCGAGGAAAACAAACAGGAGGTGGAGGCGCTGGCCGCACGAGCCAATATGACGGCCATTGTGCGGATGCTGCACGACAAAAGCAGCCAGTTCATGGATATGCTGATCTACGCGCTCTCGCAGGGCAAGCTGTGCATCATCGACCTATCGCAGATGCGCGGCAACCAATCGCTCATCCTGTCCGGCCTGATCTTGCGCCGCATCTTCGACCGGAACCAGGAAGAATTCACAAAGGCCATCCCACGCACCATTCCAACGATAGCCGTGATAGAAGAGGCCCAATCCGTCCTCAATGGCAGAGCAGCCGCGTCAGAACCGTACATCGCCTGGGTGAAAGAGGGCAGAAAATACGACCTGGGAGCCTTGCTCATCACGCAGCAGCCGGGGAGCATTCCCGTCGATATACTCAGCCAGGGCGATAACTGGTTTATCTTTCACCTGCTCTCCTCGCTTGACCTGACCAACCTGCAACGAGCAAACGCGCACTTCAGCGAGGATATCTTGAGCGTCCTGCTCAACGAACCTATCCCTGGGCAGGGCGTGTTCTGGAGTTCCGTCGGCGGCGCGCCCTATCCTATTTCCATTCGCGTGCTCTCCTTTGAACACCTCTATTCCGCTCTCGATCCCACGTACACGAAAGCGGCGGCAGACACCTTTGCCCAGGTGCTCAGAGCGAAATTCCAGAGCGCCTTAGAACAGCGGCTGGGATATGACAGCGAGCTTTTCCCCACGCCAGAAAGCGAAACGCTGCCCGAAAACGAGGTTGACGCTGAACCCGTAGACGCCCTTGCCATCTATAAAAATAGAGCCATCGAAGCATTGCGTAATAATCAGGAACGTATGGAGCAAATACGCACCAAAGGCAAACCGTGGGGCGTTATAGCCGAATTTTTAGAAAATGCCCTTCCCGATACGCTTGAGGATAGACACAAAATTGCCTATTACCTGGTGCGGGAGGCGTTTGAAGACATTTTTGGCTCCGAAAACAAGGCATGGTTTACCTTTAGACAGCCAAGTAGAGCGGGGAAGCAAGTAACCTGGATAAAAGCTGGCAAGCCAGAAGGCGGGGAGTACTAGGGAGGTTGCAGGCAAGCCAGAAAGCGGGGAGTACTAGGGAGGTTACAGGCCACCCGCAAGGGGATGGCCCTACTATACTCGCTATGGCTCTGCGAGTATAGTAGGGCCATCCCCTTGCGGGTGGCTTGCTGAACTTGTACCTCTTACGTTAACACCTTTGGTGGCATCCCCTTGCGGGTGGCCTGCTGAACT
>DASTKE010000024.1:0-3441 GCA_035716105.1 Ktedonobacteraceae bacterium
TTGAGTGAAGAAACAAGCGGGTGTTTGCGGCCCATTGGGCCGCAAACACCCGCTTGTTTCTTCACTCAATTGTTGAAGCTATTACTCTGTCTCGCCGTTTTCTTCGTGCTCCCCAACTTCCTCTGTCTCACCGTTTCCTTCGGTGTCGCCGTTCTCCTCAATCTCCTCCACCTCCTCATTTTCTCCGTTGGAGTCGGAGAGCTTTTTGCCGTTGGTGGTGGAGACGGCTACAACGCTGTCGCCTTCGCCCAGGCGCATCTGGATATTGCCTTGCGTACTGCGGCCCATCACATTGATGCTGTTGACGTTGGTGCGAATGACGACGCCCCCTGCCGAGATAATCATCAGGTCGTTGTCTTTCTCGGTGATGATACGAGCGGCGGCGATGTTGCCGGTTTTGTTGGTGATGTGTAAGGTGAGGACGCCGCTGCCGCCGCGCCCATGTCGGGGATATTCCTCGATGGGCGTGCGCTTGCCGTAGCCTTTTTCAGTCACAACGAGCAGCTGGCTGCCTTCCGGCGCGAGGTTGAGCGAGATGACCTCGTCGCCCGGCTCCAGGCGCAGGCCACGGACGCCGCCGCTTGTGCGCGAAGCGGAGCGCAGTTCGCTTACGGTGAAGCGGATGGCTTTGCCGTGCGCGCTAATCAGCAGTACATCGTCCTCGGCGCGGGCCAACTTCGCGCCGATCAGTTCGTCGTCCTCCTCCAGGTTCATGGCGATCAGGCCCTGGCGGCGCACAACCTCGAACTCGTCCATCGGGGTTTTCTTGACCTCGCCCTTCTTCGTGCCGACGACCATGAAGTCGCGGCTGATGCCCTTTGGCACGGCGACGATGGCGGTGATGCGCTCGCGCTGCTCGATGGAGATCAGGTTGATGAGGTGCTCGCCGCGAGCGGTGCGGCCCACTTCGGGCAGTTCGTAGACCTTGAGCTGGAAGACGCGGCCCCGGTCGGTGAAGAACAGCAGGCTATCGTGCGTGTGCGTGATCAGCAACTGGCGCACAGTGTCATCCTCGCGAGTGGTCATGCCGGTGATGCCCCTGCCGCCGCGCCTCTGCGCCCGGTAGGTGCTGGATGGCAGGCGCTTGATGTAGCCCTTCTCGGTCAGTGTCACCACGACCTCTTCGTTGGGAATGAGGTCTTCGTCTTTGAACTCGCCTGCCTCCCCCTCGCGAATATCGGTGCGGCGTCCATCGCCAAATTTCTCTTTCAGATCCGTCAGATCGGTCTTGATGATCTTGCGAATCTCATTGATGTCGGAGAGCAGCAAGCGGTAGTAGTCGATATGCTTGAGAACATCTTTCAACTCGTCTTCGATTTTCTGTCGCTCAAGGGCGGCCAGGCGTGCCAGGCGCATATCGAGGATGGCCTTGCTCTGCTCTTCCGAGAAGCCAAACCGCTGTTGCAGGTTGACCTGTGCCACCTCCGAAGACTGCGAGGCACGGATGATCGAGATGACGATATCCAGGTTGTCGAGGGCGATCTTCAAACCTTCGAGGATATGCTTACGGGCCTCCGCTCTGGCGAGTTCGTAGCGCGTGCGGCGCGTGATGACGATTTCGCGATGGTTGATGTAGTGCTGCAAGAAGGCTTTCAGCGTCAGCGTGCGCGGCTGCTGGTCGACGAGGGCCAGCATGTTGGCATTGAAGGCGCTCTGCATGGCCGTGTACTTGTAGAGCATGTTGAGCACGCGCTCCGGGTTGGAGTCGCGTTTCAGTTCGATCACCATGCGCATCCCCTGGCGGTCGGACTCGTCGCGTACGTCGGAGACACCGTCGATCTTCTTATCGCGCACCAGTTCGGCGATCTTGCGTACCAGTTCGGCTTTGTTGATCTGGTAGGGCAGTTCGGTGACGATGATGCTCACGCGCCCGCGCTCGGTCTCTTCCATACGTGTGCGCGCCCGCACCACAATGCGCCCGCGCCCGTTGGCGTACATATTGCGGATGCCCTCGCGCCCGTGAATGATGCCGCCGGTGGGAAAGTCTGGTCCGCGAATGATGCGCGAAAGTTCTTCCGTGGTGGCCTCCGGGTTGTCGATCAGGTATTCGATGCCGCTGCACACCTCGACCAGGTTGTGCGGCGGAATATTGGTCGCCATGCCAACGGCGATGCCGGTTGAGCCGTTCAGCAGCAGGTTGGGCAGGCGGGCAGGCATGACCGTCGGTTCTGTGGTCTGGTTATCGTAATTGGGTACAAAATCGACAGTATCTTTTTCGATGTCGCGTAATAGTTCATCAGCTATAGTCGCCATTTTAGTTTCAGTATATCTCATGGCGGCTGCAGGGTCGTCGTCTTGCGAGCCGAAGTTGCCCTGACCGAGTACAAGCGGGTAGCGCATTGCCCAGGGCTGCGCCATACGCACGAGGGTATCATAAACGGCGGCATCGCCGTGCGGGTGATAGCTTTTCAGCACTTCACCGACGACACCGGCGCTTTTACGAAATGATTTTGTGGATTGCAGGCCCATCTGGTCCATCGCGTACAATACGCGCCGGTGTACCGGCTTGAGGCCGTCGCGCACATCGGGCAGCGCACGGCTCACGATTACACTCATCGAGTAATCGAGATACGCGGTTGACATTTGCTCAACAATATTTACCTGTCGGATATTACCAAGTTCCATGTGTATGAGTCCTCACAGAAAAAGTCAGACATAGCCAGAAGGCGATATCAATCGGAGTTGTACAAAGCATAAGCTGGGAGGGTCGAGAACATGCTGCGCCTACCTTGTTCTATTATACCATAAATGCGGGAAAGTGGCGCGTTTTTCTCCATTTGGGGGACAGGACAGTTGTCATGAATGCCATCAATATGGTACAGTTGAGCGCAAAATCTCGGAATTTCGGCCTCAATACCTCTATGTTTTGGAGCTAAGCTGTGGTATCATTACATTACTGGTATTAGAGGGATTTCGGGAAGCACTTCGCATTCAGCAGGGCTATCATGATGTGACGCTTCTTTTGTGTCAGCCCTGATACGGAGGAGTTAGAGGACTATGCAACTGACAGCGCAAGATTATTTCTTTTTCCTTATCATCGTGACCGGCGTTCTCGGTTTCATGCGTGGATGGCGGCGCGAACTTGTGGCATTGGCGTTCCTGCTGGGAGCCATCCTGTTTCTGGCTATCGGAGGAGGAACCTGGGTAGCTGATCTCCTTTTTGTACGCATTCCTTTTGCGTTTGGAAATGGCTCTCATATTCCTCCCGCGCCCTCGAATACCACGATCACCTTGACCACACTGATTACCTTTATCATCATCGTGGCTGTTGGCTATATCGTTGGCAACCGGGTGTTTCCGAAGGCCGCGTTGCCCGTTGACCGGCTGATGGGCATTATTCCAGGCATGATCGGCGGCGTGGCTTTGTACGTGTTAATCGCCGACACGCCCATCGCGACACTGATCAAGAACTTCCAGTTGAACTCACAGTCGCCAGATCAA
>DASTKE010000025.1:0-3384 GCA_035716105.1 Ktedonobacteraceae bacterium
AGCAGGGAGACGGTCTTCCCGTCGCTGCTGTTGTGCTGCAAGGCATACATGCTGCCATCGCGAGAAACGTTTGACCAGGGATACTGGCTGTACTGGCAGAGCACGCTGGGGCCAGCGCCAACTCCACCACCATCGGAGGTCAACCGCTTCAGATCGGTGCCATCGTTATTGATCTTCCACAACCCGTTCTGGCTGGTATCCACAGAGGTAGATGAGAAGCTCTGATTCTCGAACAGCAGCAGCAGCGTATTGCTGGTGACTGCCCGTACTGAGGTGATGGCAACACTGGCGTTGCTGTAGATTGTCCCGGACCTTCCACCCGTTGCTGGCTGGGCGAGAAGCTGGCTCGGCCCAACGATGGCACCCACGCCGGGGTGAGCACTATCGGGCTTCTCGGTGCATTCGCTGGTATACAGGCGGTTGCCATCGTAGCTGCTGTCGAAGCCCCAGCAGGCGTAATTGCCATTGACCGGCACATCCTGGAAGACCCTTGTCAGGCTACGTACCGACTGATTGGGGCCTTTGCTGGTATCGAGCAGGTACAGGCTATCGGCTGGCGCGTCAATCGACTGACCAAGCAGGTAGACTCGCGTGCTATCAAGCCACGTGGCAACGGGATACGGGCCACCTCCGCTCACACTAAACTCTGTTTGCAGATTGCCTGTCTGCGCGTTCAAGAGCAGCACCTGGTTGCCTGCGCTGTTATAGCTGTTGAAGATGATCAGCTTCTGGTTGGTTGACCATTCTACGTTGCTCAACGCGCTGGTTGCTGCCGCGCCGTTTGGTGCTACCTGAGCGCAGTAGAGCGTCTGGAGCATCGTGCCATCCATGCGCACCAGTTGCAGCTTCGGCTGGTTGTTAGCGATGGCAACGAAGAGTATCCATTGTCCATCCGCCGAAAGCACAGCATCCGAGATGTACGTTTTTGAGAGGTTGAGAATTTCTGTCTTGTTTCCGGTCGTCACATCGTAGCGCTTGAGCGTCCCCAGCGTGGGATGAGTCATGTCACCCTGGTTAACGATATAGACGATGTTCTTATGCGAGCCGAGCGTCATGGGCTGCATCACCACCGCTCGCGCCGTTCCCATCGCCGGACAACTGGTCGAGACGGGCTGTTGTTGCGTCGCCGACGATGGCGCACCCGATCCCGTTTGCGTGCGGTTTGTTCCCCTCGTCCCACTGCCACCCGGAAGCGCGGACGACTGGCCCGAAGCCGAGCCCGGAGAGGCGCAGGCAGCGAGCAAGAGGGAGAAGATCAGCAAGCCTCCGAGAAAGAGGAAACCGGGAAATTTTTGCCTTTTCTCAGACATACATGTTATCCTTTTTTGATAGAGAAATGAAATCATACAGAAACGTTGCACTATATACTCTGCCTGGCTCTAGCATAGCTGAGAAACAGTAAAAAGAATGTGAAGTAGGTAACATTTTGCTGATGAGATAGGCCACAGTACCGGCCCATAGATGCGTTTCCTTTTTTTCCGCTTGATGGCCAAAAATGAACTACATCGTCGGCCAGAATCGTACTTGACAGAACGTGTGAAAAGGTGTATCTTTCTTGCAATCGATCCAGAATATGCAGCGCATTGATCAGGATCAGTAGGCGATGGCGGAGTCGAGCAGCGAGCCGGGAGAGTGAAAGCCGGTGGATGGTTGCCACGTCGAACCCACCTGAGAGCGTCAGTGAGCAACAAACTGACCGGAGCCTCACCGTTACCAGAGCAGCGGTTACTGCCAATAGTCATTGGGCTATCCAGCAACGACCGCGTGAGTGGAGTTGTGCCGCGAGGCGCGATTCAAACAAGGTGGCACCACGGGAACAATCTCGTCCTTCTGCAAGGGCGAGTTTTTTTATGCACAAAAGAAAGGAAACACTATGTCGAACGAACAGAAGTATGTCGAAGAGCTTGTTGACCAGGAAGACAATTTTTCACAGTGGTACAACCAGGTGGTGCGCAAGGCGGAACTGGCCGACTATGCCCCCGTGCGCGGCTGCATGATAATCCGGCCTTACGGCTATGCCATCTGGGAAAATATCCAGCGCCTGCTGGATGCGCGTTTCAAGGAAACGGGCGTGATGAACGCCTACTTTCCCCTGCTGATCCCACGCAGTTTCCTGGAAAAGGAGGCGGAACACGTGGAGGGCTTCGCGCCCGAACTGGCCTGGGTGACACGCGGCGGCGGCGAGGAACTGGAAGAGCCTCTGGCAATTCGCCCCACCAGCGAAACCATCATCGGCTACAGTTTCGCCAAATGGATTCAGAGCTACCGCGACCTGCCCGTGCTGATTAACCAGTGGAACAACGTTATGCGCTGGGAGAAGCGCACGGCGCTCTTCTTACGCACCTCGGAGTTTCTCTGGCAGGAGGGACACACCGCGCATCGCAACATCGAAGAGGCCGAGGAGCGCACGCTGATGATGCTGGATGTTTACCGGTCATTTGCCGAGGAAGAGCTAGCCATTCCGGTCATCACCGGGCGTAAGAGCGAGAACGAGAAGTTCGCGGGCGCGCTGCGTACCTACTCCATCGAAGCTATGATGGGCGACGGCAAGGCGCTGCAATCCGGCACCAGCCACAATCTGGGAACAAACTTTGCAAAGGGCTTCGATATCCAGTACCTGGACGCCGATGGGCAGCGCAAGTATTGCGCCACCACCAGTTGGGGCCTCAGCACACGCACGATTGGCGGCGTCATCATGGTGCATGGCGACAAATCCGGCTTGATCCTGCCCCCGCACATCGCGCCTTACCAGGTCGTCATCGTCCCCATCTGGCGCAAAGAGGCCGATAAAGCCGCCGTCAGCGAGATGGTCTTGCGCATCGAAAAGATGCTCAAAGGCAGGGTGCGCGTCAAAGTGGACATGAGCGAGAACACGCCCGGCTGGAAATTTAACGAGTGGGAGATGCGCGGCGTTCCCGTGCGTATGGAGATCGGGCCACGCGACGTGCAGAACAACAGCGTCGTGCTGGTGCGCCGCGACAGCCGCGCCAAAGAGTTTGTCCCCGTGGATGCCCTGCAAGAGCGGCTTCCCGCCCTGCTCGAAGAGGTGCAGCACGCTCTCTACCAGCGTGCGCTTGAGTTCCGCGAAAAGAACACCTTCTACACTGAAGACTACGAGGAATTCAAGCAGATCATCGAGAATCGCGGCTTTGCCCGTGTCAAATGGGCGGAGGATAGCGCGGCGGAACTGGCAATCAAGGAAGAGACCAAAGCCACCCTGCGCGTGATCCCCTTCGATCAGCCCGCAGGCGGCGTCCACGGCAAGAGCATCTACACCGGCAAACCCGCTACCTGCGAAGCCATCTTCGCCCGTGCCTATTAAGGTAGTGATTGGTGTGGTAGGTGAGTGGCATGAGATGGGCTTAGCCCATCTCATGCCACTCA
>DASTKE010000026.1:0-3242 GCA_035716105.1 Ktedonobacteraceae bacterium
CCCCATCATCATCATCACGGCCCAGGGGCGCAGCCAGGACAAGGTGCGCGGGCTGGACCTGGGCGCGGACGATTATCTCACCAAGCCCCTGAACATGGACGAACTACTGGCCCGCGTGCGGGCGGTGCTCAGGCGCGCCCAAGTGACGGATGACGAACGCGCTCTGCGCACAGCCATGACCATCGGGGACCTCACGATCGACTTTGGACAGCAGCTGGTGCTGATGGCTGGCCGCAAGGTGGTGCTCACGCCCACCGAGTACCGCCTGCTGGCCGATCTCGCCCGCAACGCGGGGCGCATCGTGCCACAGAACCTCCTGTTGGAGCGCGTCTGGGGCAAAGAGTACGTCGGTGAGCATCACATGCTCCAGGTGAATATCAACCGGCTGCGGCACAAACTGGAAGTCGATCCTGCTCACCCGCGCTATCTCCTCACGGAGGCGGGGGTCGGCTATCTGCTGGCCACGCAACCCGATGCGCAAGGAGCACCGTGACCCGGACCATTACCCCACGGCGCTCTTTGCCCGCCTCGCGCCGCCAGTTCCATCGCCTCGAACAGCCGAGTTGCCTCTTCGGCTGTCAATCGGGCGTCAAGGATGGGGAGGTAGATCTCCTCCTCTTTCGCAAAGTGGACGCTGACGAGAGCAATGAGGCCATAGAGGACGCAGCGCAGGGCTCGCTCCTGGGACGCGCTCATGCTTGTGCCAACCAGATGCGACCGCAGCGACCCCAGTTCCTCGGTGAGCCGACCGACCTCGACATGGTCGCGACTCATCGTCGCCGTCGCCTCCGATGCCCCTATCAGCCTTCCCACCACAGGATACAGGGCTCGTTCTTCCGCCTGGGCATGGGGGAGAAGGTGCTGCGAAAGAAAGGCTCGCGTAGGCTTCGTCGACACTCCGGCGCAGCGACGCGATCGATGCTTCGCCGATCGCGTCGGCTATCGTTCGCAACAGCTCAATGTGAGGGAGCAGTTCTTTGTGCTCGTCTCGTAAGGGTTGGGTCCCATCTCGTTTCTCCTGTTCACCTCCGGGTACACACAGCGCGGCTTCCGCCCTACCTCTCCGCACGGCCTTCCCCATAGCGATTGCTACCCGCGTAGCCGCCGAGTCGAACCCTCACGGTGTCCCACTGCCCGCGGGGAATGATTCCTTTTCTTCTCTCAATCGCTGCTCGCGGGCAGCTATGCTTCCCGCTCCAGCTTGATGCGGGGATCCAGCCGCACACGTACCACCCCGGCGTCTATCGCATGTGACCCCTTGCGGCTGGTGATCGCCATGTCCATCTGGAATTGGAGATCACACTGCATACAATGGAAGACGTGGCTGACTTCCTGGCGGTCGACACGCTCTTCGGTTGCCACGGGTGGCTGCACTGCGGCAGGCATCTGAGCGGATGTCTCATTGCTCTTTCTCGATTGCATGTTCTCCTCCTTGTTCTGAAGGGCCCACGGTACGCGTGACGAGCGGCGTGAGGTGGTGAAAGACCTCGCGCTCCAGGCTATGGTATGTTGGACTGGGTATCATCGTGACGAGTAGCACCGCATTGGTCAGCGCAACCACCTGATGAGGCACCTGCGCCTCTACTTGAAGCACCATCCCTGCTTGCAGCCGGATACTGTTGCCAGCTGCCGTAAACGTGATCCGACCGCGCAGCGCCTGCACGAGAATCTGGCTGGAGGTGCGATGTTCCCGTAACTGCTGCCCTGCTTTGAAAGCGAAGAGTACCAAGCGGGCCGTCCCGATGTCCGAGAGGACCTGGACATCTGGTCCCTCGTCGCGGAAACGGGCCAGCTTGCGTACGTCGAAAACGATCAGATTCCCTGGCGCTGCCTCTGTCTCCTGCTCACCCTGCTTCCCTTGCTCCTCTGCTTGCTGGTTGATGGCGCTCACTGCTCTGACTCCACTCTGTGGATACGGATAATCCACTCCTCTGGCCCCTGTTTTTCCGGTTCCCAGGTGAACAGATCCGGGCGCTCGGCGAGCAACTGGTACCGCAACGGGGCCGGATCATGATCGTTGACCAGCCGCAGGCTCTCACGCGGTTTGAGGGCATCCAGCCGAGCAAAGATCGTGGGATGGCGGTCGCGTGGGGCCATCTCCCGCACATCGAGCGTGACAACGGTGGGTTCTGTCATACTGTATCGTCCTTCTTTTTCTAGAGCTACATAGACGTGTGTATGGACTACCTCAGCCAGGTAGCCTCTCCCTCTCTACACAACTATGCACGATGGGTTCGTGATGATGCTGTGACAAAAGTCGCTGTCTTCCTCCTCCCATAGTGAGTATTCTGCTTCTAGACCACTTCCCCTGGTTGTACGCGGGAACAGTCAATCTGGCACAAGAAGGACCCTGCTATGAATGCGACAATGCGAGCTACAACTCAAGCGCTGATCTACGATACGCTGCGTCACGTCTATGACCCTGAACTCGGTGTAAATGTCATCGACCTGGGCCTGGTCTACAACGTGGATGTGAACGAAGATGGTCATGTCACTATCGAGATGACGCTCACCACCCCCGGTTGTCCTATGCATGAATCTCTCGGCGAGGGAGTAGGAGCAGCGTTACAAGAGATTCCGGGAATTACCAGCGGCGAGATTCGCCTGATGTGGGATCCACCCTGGGACCCGTCGCGCATGACCGAAGAAGGCCGTCGTTTGCTCGGCTTTGCCTGAGCGTGACGACCGCTCAAGAGCAGTGTAGTGGGAAGCAAACGAACGGCTGCTAGCGAAGAGCGGGTAAAGAGGGCCTGTGCAGGTGACGTACAACCCCAGCAATGTTTGCCGCTGCGAGGACGAATCCCGCCCCCAGCAGCCCGCTCGTGATCTGCAAGGGGGGTGCTCCACGCCAACAAGGCCGAGAGGATGACGCCAACGAGCCCACCGTTGATCAGCCACCAACTGAGCCAGGCCCAGCGTTCATGCACCAGCTCACGCATCAGGGGAACTTTCTCTCGCCCGACGAGTGGCCCGTAACGGGTCTGCCAGACGAGGAACGGGACGATATTGTACAGGTAGCCGGTGATGCTTTGTCCCAGCCAGCCGACCAATGCTGCCAGGCCGAGCGCGGCAAGAACTGCTGGCTGCTGCCATCCGAAGAGAACCGAGGCAACCCCGCCTGGCACCACCAGGCAGAAAGAGACGACTGCCGCTATGCTGTGATACTGTGTCACATCCAGCACCTTACGGTGGCGACCACGAAGCATGCGCCCGAAGTCATAGGCAAAGAGCCAGGCGGTTGC
>DASTKE010000027.1:0-10181 GCA_035716105.1 Ktedonobacteraceae bacterium
GTCAAGCGTGCCAATAAGAACCTGAAGAAGGCGCAGAAGAGCATGAAGGGTGTTCAGCAGACGGTGCAGGGAAGCGTGGAAACTGGCGTTTCAGCGACGCAGGATGTCTTGCAATCGGGCCTGAATACGGCGCAGGATATGCTGGAAAAGAACGTCAAGAGCGCCAGCAAGAACCTGAAGAAGGCCGGGGAGAACATGCAGGATGTGCAGGAGACGGTTTCGCGCAAGACCTCGCGCTTCCTCTTCCGCCTGGGCATCGTGGTCGGCCTTGTGGCGATCCTGCTCTACACGCCGTGGCCCGGTTCCGAAACCCGCCAGAAGCTGGCAGACCTCTTCCAGCAGGCGAAGCAGAATGTTTCTAACCTGACCTCGAACTTCTGATGTTCTTCACGAGGATAACAATAACACAATACAGCGGATGCGACTCGTCGCATCCGCTGTATTGTGTTATTGTTATCCTCGTCAACTGTGCCTTTTAACATGCCCGATGTCATTGAGCACGTAGAGCACGCGCCGGGGGCCTGCGACGCGGATGACGGTGATGGAGGTGTTGGCGGCGGGGAAGAAGAAATCTCTTTCCAGCCCCAGCACTTCTGCGGCATAGGCGTTGACCACGCCGCCATGCGCGAAGATCAGCACGCGCTCCCCGGTATGTTGATGCGCGATGCCATCTATGGCTTCGACCACGCGCTTGCGGAAGGCTTTGGATGGCTCGCTGTCGGGAACAGCATCCCAACTACCTTCCGTACCTGCTTTGCGCACGATTTCGCGCTGGCGCTCCTGTAATGCCTGGCTTAGCGCTTCCAGATCCTGCCCACCGGTCGGTAGTGGCAGCATTTCGCCCAGGCGAATCTCTTTCAGGTCTTCAATCACCGCCGGTGTCAGGCCCAGGCGCTCGACAAGGGGGGCAGCAGTCTGAAGGCAGCGGCGCAGTGGACTGCTGTAAAGCGCGTCGAAACGTAGATTGCTCAGGCGCTCAGCCAGCGCCTGGGCCTGCTCGCGTCCAATTTTGCTGAGCGGCAGGTCGTTATAAACTCCGCTGGGAATGATCTCGTCCGCGTCAGGGATAGCATCGGCGTGGCGGATAATGAATAGCTCGGCTGTGTCGGTATGCCTCATTAAAAATGGATCGTTCATGATACGTCTATCTTATTCCTAACTGCTTTATGGGTCATCCTGCGTAGGAGGTTTCGGCAGGCCACCCGCGAGGGGATGGCCCTACTAGACACGAGTTGACTTGCAGAGCGCATATAGTAGGGCCATCCCCTCGCGGGTGGCCTGCCCGGCTTCACTATGAAAGTCTCCTATTGAGTCAACTGGCGAATGACGGAGCGGGCAAGGGCGCGCTTATGCACTTCATCGGGGCCATCGACGATGTGCAGGGTGCGACCGTGTGCGTACATGGAGGCCAGCGGGAAGTCATTGCTCATGCCGGCGGCACCGAAGACCTGAATGGCGCGGTCAACGACCTGGGTCAGCATGGCGGGTGCGGCAATTTTGATCATGGCGATCTCGTTTTGTGCCGCCTTCTTGCCCAGGTTGTCGATCATCCAGGCTGCTTTCAGCGTGAGCAGCCGCGCCTGTTCGATTTCCAACTGCGATTGGGCGATCCAATCCTGGATCACTCCCTGCTCCGAGAGTGGCTTGCCGAAGGCGACGCGCGAGGTAGCGCGCTGGCACATCAACTCCAGTGCGCGCTGCGCTCCTCCGACGGCGCGCATACAGTGGTGGATGCGTCCAGGCCCCAGGCGCGCCTGGGCGATGGCGAAGCCGCTGCCCTCCTCGCCCAGCAGGTTGCTCGCGGGAACGCGCACATCCTCGAAGAGTATCTCGCAGTGGCCCTCGTTATCGATGTAGCCCATGACCGGTAAGTTCCGCAACACGGTCACGCCCGGTGTCTCCCTCGGCACGAGGACCATGCTTTGCTGCCGGTGCCGGTCGGGATTGTTCGGATCGGTCTTGCCCATCACGATGAAGATCTTGCAGCGCTCGCGGGCCGCGCCGGAAGCCCACCATTTACGGCCATTCAGCACATATTCGTCGCCCTCGCGCCGGATGGAGAACTGGATGTTCGTCGCGTCCGAGCTTGCCACATCCGGCTCGGTCATGGCGAAGGCCGAGCGAATCTCCCCGTTGAGCAGCGGCAGTAGCCACTCGCGTTTCTGCTCCGGCGTGCCGAATTGAGCCAGGATTTCCATATTGCCCGTGTCCGGTGCCGCGCAGTTAAAGACCTCCGACGACCAGCCCACGTGGCCCATCACCTCCGCTAACGGTGCGTATTCCAGGTTGGTCAGACCCGCGCCATACTCCTCATCAGGCAGGAAGAGGTTCCACAGACCCTCTGCTCTGGCCTTCTCTTTCAATTCATCGACGATCTCTGCGTCATGGTGCGGATCGCCGGAGGCGGTAATCTGCTCCTGGTATGTGCGCTCATTGGGATAAATATACTGCTCCATGAAGTCATTGAGCTGCTTCAGCAGCCCCTTCACCTTGTCCGAGTAGGCAAAGTCCATCATCTCCTCCTTCTGACTGGCTGATTCAGTATGTCACTTTCTTGAATATATCACATCCTCAAGCTTTTAACCGTGCTTTCCTTTTTCGCTTTAGAAGGGGAATAAGCTTTCCGCTATCCATGTTATCAACTATGAAAAAGTTAGTAACAAGCCTGAAGCCTGACACCCACCAGAGATGCCGGGTCTGTGATTGTTCCCTCTTCTGCCGATAGTGTCTCTTTGCCAGCCTTCCATACGTCTCAGTAATTGAACCTTTATAAGGAATATCTGCATTGTCAGGGATGTTATAGTGGGTGAGCTTAGCAATCTCAGGAGAAGAGTGCTAGACAAACAAGAAGTTTCATGATACAATCTTAGCAATCACCTGGCGAGTTTGCTAAAACTGGGCATCGCAAGGTGTCCAAACGTGAGGAGCAAAATATCAATGAAATGTGAACGTTGTAAAGAAAACCCCGCCCGCGTGCGCGTAGACGAGATGATCAATGGTCGACGTGTTCCGCATTATCTCTGCCAGTCATGCTTTGAAGAGATGATGGGTTCCGCGATGGAACAGCAGGGTGACATGGATCTGGAAGGTAACGGGAACGCTGAAGTTCCCTTTGGTTTCGGCCCCAGCCGCAATGCCGCTTCTCCCAACAATAGAAAGAATACAGCTACTGCCGAAAAGGCTGGAAATACAAGTAAAACCCCAACCCTCGATCAGTATGGACGTGATCTTACCAACGAGGCTGCCGAGGGCAGGCTCGATCCCGCCGCGGGTCGCGAACGCGAACTACGCAGGGTGATTACCGTCCTGGGTCGTCGTCAGAAGAACAACCCCGTGCTGATTGGTGAGCCGGGCGTTGGTAAAACGGCCATCGTCGAGGGATTGGCCCGTCGCATCAACGACGGTACTGTTCCCGCGACACTGCGCGGCAAACGTATTGTCACGCTCAACATTGGTGGCATGGTTGCCGGAGCGATGTTCCGCGGCCAGTTCGAGCAGCGCATCAAGTCTATTCTTGAGGAGTTGCGCGAGGCGAAGGAAGTCATCGTCTTTATTGACGAACTGCATACCGTTGTCGGTGCCGGTGCTGCCGAGGGCGCGGTTGGAGCTGGCGATATGCTGAAGCCCGCGCTGGCGCGTGGCGAACTGCGTTGTATCGGTGCCACGACACTCGACGAGTATCGCAAGCATATTGAGAAGGATGCCGCGTTGGAGCGCCGTTTCCAGCCGGTGATGGTTGATGAGCCAGACGTGGAAGAGGCCATTGAGATGTTGCACGTTGTGCGGCCCAATTACGAGACCCATCACGGCGTGAACATCACCGACGAAGCGCTTGAGGCCGCTGTTAAGCTGTCTGATCGCTACATCAACGACCGCTTCCTGCCTGACAAGGCCATCGATGTGATGGACGAGGCTGGTTCAGCGCTGCGCCTGGAAGCGACTGAGAAGGGTATCATCAGTCCAACTCTGATTTCTGATCTGGAGGCCGAACTGGCTGACATCCAGGCGAAGAAGGAAGCCGCCGCCAACGCCGAAAACTATGAGCAGGCAGCGAAGATGCGCCAGAAGGAATTGCTGGCACAATCCAGGCTGGACGATGCGCGTGCTGAGTCCGCGAATGTCGTGACATTGATTGTCACACCGGAGCATATTGCCCAGGTTGTTGAGGCCTGGACGGGCGTGCCGGTGAGCCAGATGCTTGAGAGCGAGCGCCAGAACCTGCGCAGCCTGGAAGATGATTTGCGCAAGCGTGTCATCGGTCAGGACGAGGCGATTAGCGCTGTTGCTCGCGCCATTCGACGCTCGCGTGCCGGTCTGAAGGATCCGCGTCGTCCCATTGGCTCCTTCCTCTTCCTCGGCCCAACGGGTGTGGGTAAGACGGAACTGGCGAAGGCGCTGGCCGCTGAACTCTTCGGTGGCGAGGACCACTTGATTCGTCTCGATATGTCGGAGTACATGGAGCCGCACACGGTCTCTCGTCTCTTCGGCAGCCCTCCGGGGTACGTCGGTTATGACGAGGGTGGTCAGTTGACCGAGCAGGTACGCCGCCGCCCGTACAGCGTCATCCTGCTGGACGAGGTTGAGAAGGCCCATCCCGAAGTCTTCAACTCGCTCTTGCAGATCATGGACGATGGTCGCTTGACGGATGGTCAGGGTCGCACGGTCGACTTCAAGAACGCTGTGGTGATTATGACCAGTAACGCTGGCACCTCTGATCTCAAGCGTGCCGCCCGCATCGGGTTCTCGGCCAACAAGAACGAGGATATCCGCGACGAGCAGCACGAGGCCATGCGCTCGAAGGCCATGGAGAGCCTGAAGATGATGTTCCGGCCTGAGTTCATCAACCGTATTGACCAGATCGTCGTCTTCCACGCGCTGGGCAAGAGCGAACTCTACCGCATCGTCGACCTGTTGCTCAACGATGTGCGCAAGCGCCTGAGCGAGCAGGGCATCGACCTGGTGGTCTCTGACGAGGTACGCGACCTGTTGCTGCGCGAGGGCTTTGACGAAGCCTTTGGGGCAAGGCCACTGCGCCGCGCCATTCAGACCTACGTTGACGACGCCCTTGCTGACGCGCTGCTGGCCGGCGAAGTTGCACCCGGTCAGGCTGCACACTTGATTGTGAGCGACGGTAAAGTTGCGATCGATGCGCAACCTGTGGTACAGGCTGCGTAAACATGCAAACTGTCTGACATACGACGAGAACAAAAGAGCCTCCAACCTGCTCTCAATGCAGGTTGGAGGCTCTTTTGTTCTCGTCGTATTTTCATGAAGGGAACTAAGCCAGGCTGTTATTCGTCTTCCAATGAAGATGGTATATGTAACATTGTTTATCTATCATGATAATCTTGAGAAGGGAGGGTCTGATGTGATGCGGAGATATCGCTATTCATTCGCTTTCGGAATGCTGGCGATACTGTCGTTTGTGCTCTCTGGCTGTGGAACAAGTACCGGGAGCGGTAACAGTAATCCTGGCACCTCTACCACTGGGCCTGTACGTATCAGCACCGATCATACAAGCTACCAGCCGGGCGATGCCATCCAGGTCACGGTCACAAACCAGTTGTCGAAGAGCATCTTTGCCTATGATACACGAGCCAGTTGTTCGATTCTCGGCCTGGATATGCAGGTGAATGGACGCTGGCAAGGAGCGTCTGTCGCCCGTTGCCCCCTGGGCCGCATGGCACGCTGGGTGGAGATTCCGGTGGGGAAACCTTATACCGCGACCATCCAGGCCGGTGGTCTGAGTACTGGCTCTTTCCCGCCGGGAATATATCGCCTCTCGCTGTCCTACTCGATGTCGCCAACACCCACGGGCCTCAGTGGTCTAACCACCATCTATTCGGCCTCACTGACGGTGACGGCTTCTTGAGGATTTGCTTGCATTGTGTATCAGGTATTACATAGGGGTGCAATTCATGCCATATGAGGCATTACGTAGGGGCGCAATTGATAGCGCCCGCCGGGGTGGGGTAGGGAGAATGCGCGGTTCTCCCGTCCCCGGCAGGCGTCAGGCGTTGCGCCCCTACCTACAGTTGTACGTTACCGATTTCAGGCATGGGGAACGATGCGAGCGGCACGAGTACCCCAGGAGTTGGTCGCTCTGGCATACTGTCCCGTGATGTAGATGGCATTCCGTATGCCTGAAGTGCTATATTTGGGGTCCAGCCACGCGGACGCAAAGTCGCCCCAGCGCCCTGTGCCACTGGTGCCATAGTAACTATTGCCCGTGGCAAGCGCAAAGGTATCGCACAGGCAGCCACTAATGGCCCAAACGTTGACATAGCTGTTTGGCCCGGAAGCATTGTACGAGAAGAGGATATGGTTGTTATCGGTAACATCCATCTCCGGGAAGAACAGCCAGTAGCCAGGTGTGCCGAATGAACCCTGGCTCGATATAGATGAGGTTGACGGGTTGATGCGGAACCATTCAACAATTCCCACGTTGCCGTTGCCATCGCCCCAGTCGTGCTGGCCAACAGTGCTGACATTCACTAAGCCATTCAGGTAGCTGACATGGTAGAGGCGACTGTCAAACACCTCGATGGTGCCGCTAGAGCCTTTCTGTTTGGCAACTGGCGGAGGGCTGTAACACTGGGTATTGACGGTGGATCTTGTCAGTGTGCCATCGCTGGTAAGGTTCCAGAGCGTCAACTGGCAGGCTCCATACCAGTAGGAGTTGACCAGGTATTCGACGTTGCCAGGGTAGCTGTGCTGGACCGCCGGGACAACGGTGAAGGCATAGCTGCCGTCAGGATTGGTCAGGCCCCAGTAGTAGTTGTAGTTGAAGCCCTGGCAGGACTCTGACGCAGTGCGCGGAATGTAGAACAATTCGGAGATGACCGCCCCGCTGCTGGGGTAGAGGTTGATGGTGAAGTAGATGCCATTGTAATCAACGCCCAGCTCCGGGTAATCGGGTGAGTATCCGCTCAGCGTGTTGAACGAGTAGTTGCAGTAGTTGCCCAGGCCACTGGTCTGTTGAGCAACCGTGAGCAGGATAGAACTGTTGGTCTGGATGAGCATGATGAAGCGGCTGCCCCAGTCATCCCAGACTACATGCGGGTCAGTGAGGTAGTTTGAATAGTTGAACCAGGTATGGAAGTCAGTGTTATACTGCTTCGTACCCGTGCGGCTATAGACCTCAAATTGCGTGTTGACAGCCTCGATATAGTTCTTCAGACCACCGGCCCCGTTAGAATCTGAGGGGTAATAGCCGTCGTCGCTGATGCCTTCGAACGACGATTTGACGGAGAGATCAGTTGTAGGCGGGGTAGGAGCTTGCGTGACGTGACCAGGCGAGAGGTGGAGAGCAGGTCCTCCCGGCCCCTGGCGCATCGGTGCGGCTCCTTGTCCGCTGCTCTTGACCTGTGCAACAGTATCAGTACTGACTTTTTTGGCGCTCGCGTGTCCTTGTCCCTGTGAGGCGAACGCGGCTTTCTGAGAGGTGTGGGAAGTAACATGTGTCGTGGCTCCTGCCGGGGACGTGTTCAAGAGCACGGCCAGGCAGAGCAGAAGTGCAATTGCAAAAGGTGTGCGGATTCGGTTTTTCACGAGGAACTCCTTTTCAGGTTTACACCATCATAGAACACAACACAGCAGTACGAAGTAACTCGTAATGAACGAGCATAGAATATGGCGCTGCGCGGACGCCCATATCCATGTCCATGTGACAACATTGAGTGTTACATGAGTGTAGTCAGAGATTGGGTTCAGATGCAGCACTGTTCTGTGTCTGATGCGTTGACACACAACCCCCTTGTGTGTGTACGCGCCCCCTGAACGCGGTTCTACATTGGCAGTTTTGCCTTTGCTGTTAGATAGACGCTGAAGGACTCGCTTTTTAGATGATGAAGAGACAGATTTTAAGATGAATATATCAATAAAATACCTAAATTTTTTAAGTTGCCGGACAGAGAGATATATCAGTTATGGAGGCGGCAGATAAACAGGACAAATATCCTTGTATTGGAAGAAGTAGATGTACTTCTATCGAAAGATATCATATAATTCACATGGATCAGTTTGGTAACGTAGGGCGAGGAACTCCGCCCTGGATAACATCCCCCATCCCGAAAGGAAAGTACTGTATGTCTAGAGACACAACTGGTTCTCCCACGCCATTCCCAATAGACGAATCGGCTGAGCCTGCTGAACTGGATCGGTTTGTCGATCATTTTTTATCTATCATGTGCGATCACAGCCGCAGGCAAATCCTGGAACTGCTGGCTACGCCGGAAAGCGAGAATGTCATTGACGAACATATTTCACCCCTGGAACGGCGTTCGGGCGATATCGCCAGATCATTAGGTCTCTCTCCCGCCACGGTATCCGGACATTTGCGCCAGCTTGCCCGAATTGGGCTTGTCACCTCGCGCCGCGAGGGCAACGCGATCTACTATCGACTGAGCAATCATATGCTGGTACGGGCATTTCACGATCTCGTTGTCGCATTGAGTCAGGAGCATGAGCAGCGCTTCAGTAACAATGCGACTTGACGTGTTTTCCTGTTCCCTGCTACAATCGTCACTGTAGAGAAGGTATATCGTATTTGGAACCATTTGTGATATCGTGCCTGTACCTTCTGGCATCACTTCCCAGATATAGAAAGAGGCGGAATTAGCCGATGCGCATACGAGCACGCAACTGGTTTATAGCCGGGGGAGCGGCACTTGGAGCCGCTGGTCTGGGCTTTGCCATCAGCAGTTTTTTGCCACAGCGTTTTGATACGTATACGTGGTCTTCCGGTGAAACGAAAAAGGTGCCTTCAGGCACAGCTGTACTTCCTGCGGTGGAGGTGCAGTTCCTGCGCTGTGGCAGCGTTACTATTCCTGAGCCGGTTGCGGTGCGCGGCTCCTTCTCGCTTGCTCCGTGTATGATAGCGTACAGCGGCGTGCTGGTGCGCCATCCACGGGCCACGTTTCTCTATGATACGGGACTGTGCTCCAATATCTTCCGCTTTCTGGCCGGTCAACCGTTGTTCTTCCGCAAGACGCTGGCAAACTTTGATTTTGTGCAATCGCTGCGCAGCCACCTCGTCCAGCAGGAGCTGGACCTGGCCGACCTCGATTTCGCCCTGCTCTCGCATCTGCACTGGGATCATGTGAGCGGCATCCCTGATATCCCTGGCGTGTCACTGCGCGTCAATCGCGTTGAGTATGACGCGGTGCAGCTGGGGCTGCTGGATGCCAACGCTGGTCTTGTGCGCCATCTGATGGGAAAGAACCCGATAGAGCTATTTGAGATGAATGGCCCTGCCTATGAAGGTTTCCGTTCCAGCTACGACCTGTTCGGAGACGGCTCGGTGGTGCTGGTTCCCCTGCCAGGACACACGGCAGGCAACACGGGCATGTTCATCAATCGAGCCAACGGGCAGCGCCTGTTCTTGCTGGGTGATGCCGCCTGGGTCGCTCAAAACTACCTGAGACCCGCTACCATGCACCCCTTCATCTGGTCAAAAGTGACCAGCGACGATGCAACCGCTCGCCAGACGCTGATCGACCTCTACCATTTCGCCCGGCGCCAGCCGGAAGTGACGATGCTTGCCATGCACGATGCTGCCCTGCAAGAGCAATTTATGGCAAACGAACGGGAGCGTGCCGCCGTAGGCATATCATAGGAAAGCCACTGGAAAGCAAGAGGTGAGGGATGGAGGAGCAGCGCGGAGATAGACAGAGACGTTTATTCCAACCGGTGCGCTTGCAACAGACGAGGGAGATGCACCGGAAATATCTCGCCCAGATATCCTGGTGGCGTCGCCCTCTCGTTGGCTATCTGGTCGCTATTCCCCTGGTTGGCCTCGGTTTTCTCGTGCTCATTCCCCTGCAAGGTCTCTTGCCCGAACCTTATTTCCCCGATGCAGCCCTCTTCCTGATGGTGCTGCTGGTATCCCTGTTCTGGGGCGTTGGCCCGGCTCTATGGACGGTCCTGCTCAGTACCCTGGTCATCGATTACCTCTATGTGGCTCCTCTCAAGGAGTTCAGTGTTACCAGCATGGACGGCCTCTTGCAATTGTTGCCGTTCGTGGTCTTTGGCCTCTTGATAGCCATTATTACCGGACAGCGCGAATCGGCGCGGCAGCGGGCGCTGCTGGCGGAACAGGTGGCGAAGGAGCAGGCGGAGGAACTTGCCCGCAAGAACGAGGAGCTTGAGCATGCCGATCAACTCAAGGACCGTTTTATCTC